>JAFUPS010000220.1 GCA_017481085.1 Clostridia bacterium
GCTCAAACGTCAGTTTCTGTTCCATGTTTAACGGCCTCCTCTACCTTAGCGGTAATCCGTCCATCCTCTACCTGCACCGTCAGGCTGTCGCCCACTTTGACGTTGTGCACCGAATGAACGGCTTGTCCTTCATGATACGCGATCGCGTAACCGCGACCAAGCACTTTTAACGGGCTGAGTGCATCCAGCTTACCGGCAAGCTCTGCCAACCGACGACCGCCGGTTGCCAAACTCTGTTGACCGGTACGCACCAACGCGCCGGTCACGTAATCCAAGCGCATGCGCTGTTCCTCCACCGCATACAGCGGCGAGGTCAGGCAACGGCGGCTTGCCAGCGCATCCACACGCTGACGGCCGCGACGCACCGCATCTGCCGACGAAGCAGCAATGCGATGTCTCCATTGCAGCAGACGGCTTTGCAACTCCAACTGGTCGGGCACGGCCAGCTCGGCTGCCGCCGACGGCGTGGGAGCACGCAAATCTGCCACAAAATCGCAAATGGTGAAGTCGGTTTCGTGACCGACAGCGGAAATGACCGGAATGCGGGAAGCCGCCACTGTGCGTGCTAACTGTTCGTCGTTAAACGCCCACAAATCTTCAATGGAGCCGCCGCCGCGACCGACGATGAGTACGTCTGCCGCCTGCCGTTCATTAAACGTGCGGATGGCCTCTATGATCTGTGCCGCCGCACCGTCCCCCTGCACAAGCACCGGTGCCATGATGATCTCTGCCAGCGGGTAGCGACGGCCGAGAACGTTCCGGATATCCTGCACCGCCGCACCGGTTTCGGACGTGATCACGCCCACACGGGTGGGATACGCCGGAATGGGGCGTTTGCGGCTTTCGTCAAACAAGCCTTCCTCCGCCAGCTTCTTTTTGAGCTGTTCAAAGGCGATCTGCAACGCACCGACGCCGTCGGGCTGCATCTCGTCGATAAGCAGTTGATACGAGCCGCCGCGTTCGTACAGCGTGACCTTGGCGCGGACGATCACCTTCATGCCGTCCTCCGGCCGGAAGCTCAGCTTCTGCGCCGCAAAGCGGTACATCACGGCGTTGACCACCGCGCCCTCGTCCTTGAGGGACATATACAAATGCCCCGAGGCATAATGGTTTTTGAAGTTGCTGATCTCGCCGCGGATATAAACGGAGCCCAGATGGGGATCGCGTTCCAACACCGCTTTCACGTATCGGTTAAGCTGGGATACACTGATGACCGCCATGCCGAGCCTCCTCTCTGTTTTAGCGGTTATGTGCAACAGATGTCAATAAAGCGATACCCGCCGCGTTATCGGCCGAATACACCGGCGGCGCAAACACGCCGCCAAATTCGGCCGACAGTTTTTCTTTTAAAATGCTGTTGGACATCACGCCGCCGGCATACACCAGCGGCAGATCGCCATAGGTGGCGAAAAGATATTGCGTCATGCCCTGCAACGCTGTATAAATGCTCATCAGGCAAAACAGCGCGATCTCCGGCGGTGGCGTGCCGTCGTCCAACATTTTGCGGCATTGGTTTTCCACGCCGGATAAATGACAGCCGCCGTTTTCCACCTTGATGCGCGGCTTGTAGTTGCCGCTCGCTTGCAGTGCCAGCTTTTCCAGCTCCGGCCCTGCCGGGAAGCGCAAGCCGAGCATACCGCCGACACGGTCGACCAACTGACCGGCCTTCAGATCCAGCGAGTGCGCCACCAACGTACAGCGGATGATCTCTTGCTCATCCGGCTCAACAAGCAACGCATCCGTCGTGCCGCCCGAAACGTGGAATGCCAAAAACGGACGTTCCAGCCATTCGGTGTGCTTGGTGCCGTACAGCGCCGCCGCCACGTGGCCTTGCTGGTGGGTAAAGCGATAATACGGCACGCCGAGCGTTGCCGCCACCGTGCGTGCCGTAGAAGCTCCGATCAAAAAGCAGGGCATGTACGAACCGTCCTGCTGGGTGGGGCGTTCGGATGCACCGACCGCCGCCGTGATACGCGGAAAACCGGACAAAAACTGCTCGGCCAGCTCCGGCAATTGGCGAATATGCTGGAATACCGCATCGTTTTGGCGAAGTCCCATTTCGCCTTCCTTGACCGTCAGCAGTTTTTTGATCTGGCACATTCCGTCCGTTTCCGGCGTGTAGCCGGCGATGGACGTGGTGTAGTTGCTGGTATCAAAACCGATGTACGCGCTCATGCTTCGTCGTCCGGCTCTTCCGGCTTATCTGACTTTTTCGGCTGGCAGGCACGCACGATACCGCCCAGTACACCATTGATAAATGACGCATCCTCCTCGCCGGCATAGGATTTTGCCAGCTCGACCGCCTCGTTGATGGAGACGCTGACCGGGATATCCTCGCAATACATCAGCTCATACACCGCCAGCCGCAGTACCGACAGCGCCACGCGGGAAAGACGCGTGGTCTTCCACTTGTGCGAATGCTCTTCGATGAGCGCGTCAATCTCTGCCTTGTGCTCCGAAACACCGGCAAACAACGACGACGCAAACGCAGACGCTTTGTAGCCGCGCGCTTCCAGTGCGTTTTCCATAACCTCATCAACCGGCGTATCATCCGCAAAACTGCGCTCAAAGATAAACAGAAACGCCTGCTCACGAGCTTCTCTTCTTGTTTCCTTCCGACTCATCGGGGACCCTCCGTAACAACAGAAAACAGCCCTCTACGTTCCCGGAGAGGGCAATGCCTTCGTTTGATTATTCCTCGGTTTCTGCCACGTCCTCAGCCGGTGCTTCCGGAACCGGCTTGATGTCCATGACGTGGACGTTGACCTTAGTCACCGGCGAGCCGGTCATCGACTGCACGGTATTCTTGATGTTCTTCTGGATAGCCGTGGCGACCTCCGGGATCTTGGTATCGGCATACAGCGACACATATACGTCTATCACGGTATCGTCCCCTTCGTTACGGAAAACGACCGTTTTGCCGACCGGAGCGGTCATCAGATCACGCAGCTCCGTCACGCGGGCCGTAGCCATGCCGGCCACTCCCGGGATCTCCAGTGTAGCAGCGGTCGCAATGCCGGTGACCACGTCCTCCGAAATGATGCAGCTGCCGCGCGCCGGTTTTTTACCCATCATGCTCATATGTGTTTCCTCCTAAAGTAATGTCGAAATTGTGTATATATACATTTTGTCTGTATACATTATACCACAAACTTTGGCGGAAACAAGTACTTTTCACTTAAAATATTTAAATAATTTCTATTTAACAGCCACTATGCTGACATTTTGTGCCGCAACCGATGCCTGTGACGTGACGATATCGAGGATCTGCAGGTTTTGCTCCGGAGTCAGCGCCTCTGCTTTGACCACCAATTGACAGCCGTTTTCCGTCAGATAAGCAACGCAATCTGCAAAGCCCTTTGCCTTTACAAGCTCTTCGATAGCCGCTTCCTGCGCGATAGCATCGGCAAGCGCCGTCGTTTTCTGTAATACCTGCTGCTGGATCTCGTCGGTCAGGCGCGCATCGTCCAGCAGATCCTCAATCAGCTCGACCGCCTCATCGCGAGCACTTTCCCGGCTGGCTCTGGCGGCGGCGAAATAATCGCTTGTTTCGGCGTTAACAAAGGTGGATTCCCCTAGGTTGCGCGTCGTAGAGGTCGTGCCTGCCGTCGTACCGGTCGTTTTACTGCCACTGACCGGCAAGCCGTTGGCGTCCGATGCAAACGCATAATTGACGTACACCGCCGCCCCAAGCGCAATCACCAGCGCACCCAGGATGACCGTCTTCTTCCCAAACCATTTTCCTTTCATCGTAAGCTCCTCACTCTCCTATGGATTTTGTTACGCAAACCCGTCGCTGCGGGATA
>JAFUPS010000221.1 GCA_017481085.1 Clostridia bacterium
ACCTTGGCGCATACGCCGCATTTGCCGCTTTGAAGCATACGGCAATGGTCCGGGTCAATGACCGCCACCTTCGGCACAGCCTGCGCAAACGGAATGGAGATGGCGCGATGCTCGGACAGCCCCAGGTTAAAGGTGTCAGGCACGTGTTTCTGCGGACATTTTTCGGTGCAGAGACCGCAACCGGTGCATTTTGTTTCGTCCACAAAGCGTGCCTTACGGCGAATTTTTACCTTGAAATTGCCAACGTAGCCGCCGACCTCAGCCACCTCGCTATAGGACAGAATACGGATATTCTCGTGTTGGGCGCACTCCACCATTTTGGGGGTGAGAATGCAGGCGGCGCAATCCAGCGTTGGGAAGGTTTTATCCAGCTGGGCCATTTTGCCGCCGATGGTGGGCTTGATTTCGACGATATCCACCGGAAAACCGGCCTCGGCAATGTCCAGCGCCGTCTGAATACCGGCAATGCCGCCGCCAATGACCAGCGCTCGCTTGATGACCGGCGTTTGACCGGCGGTAAGCGGTACGTTAAGGCATACCTTGGCGATCGCCGCCCGACCGAGCGCGATGGCTTTTTCGGTAGCGGACAGCGTATCTTTGTGTATCCATGCACATTGCTCGCGGACGTTGGCGATCTCCACCATATACGGGTTAAGACCGGCCATAGCACACGCCTTGCGGAAGGTAGCTTCGTGCATGCGGGGCGAGCAGGAGCAGACCACCACGCCGGTCAGCCGGTGCTCGGTAATCGCGCGGGAAATGAGCTGTTGGCCGGATTCGGAGCACATATACGGATAGTCGGTAGCCAGCACGACCGACGGATCGGCAGACAGCGTTTCCGTCACCCGTTTCACGTCCACCGTACCGGCAATATTGGTGCCGCAATGGCACACGAACACACCGATTCTGGGCATGGTTTCTCCTCCTTACTTACTGAATTTTCTCAGGGCGCTGACCAGCGCCTGCTGCGGCAGGTCGTCGTCCTCGATGTCGGCCAGCTGTGCCGGCTGCAAATGATCACCGCCTTGTGGACGCAGCTTCGTCAGACGCAGCGCTTCGATGAGCTTCGCCGGCTCTACGCCGCGCGGACAACGCTCTACGCACGCAAAGCAGGACAGACACTTCCAAATGGTGCGGCAGGAAAGCAGCGTTTCCACCCGGCCCTGCTCTACCAGATACACAAAACGGTGCGGCGGTATATCCATCTCGTTATAGGATGGGCAGGTGGCGGTGCATTTGCCGCAACGCATGCATTTGCGCGGATCTACACCGCTCATGCGCAAGATCTCGGTGGTATCAGCCATGCTGCGCCGCCTCCTTCACACCGAGTGCTTCGGCCAGCAGCTCGGTAAAATAGACCACCGGCAGGCGACCGGTTTTTTGCAGATTATAGCGGCACAACGGGCAGGCGGTGATCAGCAACTCGGCACCGAAATCGGCGGCCGATGCGGCAATCGCGTCGCTCCGCTGCCCTGCAAAGGAGGCATCCTCCACCACGCGGTAGCCGCCGCAGCACTCGTTGCGCTCCGCCGTGATAACCGGGGTAGCGCCGAGCGCGGTGAGCAGCGCCTCAAGCGTTTGCGGATTTTCGGGATCGTCAAACTGCAACACCTTGCCCGGGCGTAGCAGCAAGCAACCGTAGTACGGCGCAATACGGCGGTCGGTCAGCGGATGCTTGACCGCCGCACGCACAGCCTCAAACCCGACGTGATCGCGTAGCACCTGAAGCAGATGCAGCACCTCGGTCTCGCCGGTATACGGAGCGGCAAGCTCCAGATACTGTGCCACCTTAGCGGCAAAGGCCGGGTTGGTGCGTAGCTCGTGATTGACCTGTGCAAGCACGTTATAGCACGCGGAGCAGACCGTGACCAACGGTGTGCCGGCATCGCGTGCGGCGATCAACGCACGCACGGCGGCCAGCTTAGTCACCGGCTCGTTGCCGGCGGAGCTATACACGCCGCCACAGCATTGCCATTCCGGCAGTTCGACGAGCTCGACGCCCAGCGCCGCCGCCGATGCACGGGCATAGGCATCCAGCTCTTTGGCCTTTGTACGCAACGTACAGCCCGGATAATAGCTATAGGTCAACATCGGTCACTCCTCGACAGAATATACGGGTTTATTATAGCTTTTTTACTACTTAATGTCAATGGATTATACCTCTTGCAAAATAGAAATTGCTGTGATATACTAAAATTTACAGAGGTGGTTTTGATGACCAACAGCGCAGACGAATGCCTGTATTGTCTGTATTATCAGGAAGACGAGGAGACCGGTGAGCCGATCTGTGATATGGACATGGGGCTGGATGAGGATGATATTGCCCGCTTGAGCTATGGCCGGACATCGCATTGTCCGCTATTTCGTCCGGGCGATGAATATACCATTGTGCGCAAACAGAATTGAGTGGAGGGTATGGTTATGAAGAAACTGACAAAGATAATCGGACTTGTTGCCATTGTCGCTATGCTGATGTCGATGCTGTCCGGCCTGTCGGCGGCGGCCGACAGCATGGTGGTCAGCGACGTTGTGCAGGATGAGGTGCATCTCAGCCCTGTCGCCCGCGATGAATACGCCACCGCGTTGGGACTGAGCGAGCAGGAGATCGAATCGCTGCAAAAGCTGTTGACCGACAGCGGCAAGGCGTATGCGGAATCCGTAGATATTTCGGCATACGGTATCCCCTATGCCCAGGATGCGCTTTCGGTGCTCAGCGAATTTTTCTATCAGGATTGTCCGGAGCTGTTCCACACGCAGTTTGCTTATACCTATTATTCCAGCACCGGCACGTTAGCAGAGATCTATTTCCACTACATCTACGACCAGGCTACCTACGAAAGCATGCTGGCAGAGTATGAGGCGGCGGCGGCCAAGCTGCTGGCGGGCGTTGACGAGCTGGAAAGCGACGTGGAAAAGGCGCTCATTCTGCACGATCGCCTGGCGGTGCTGTGTGCATACGACTATGCCAATCTGGAGGACGGTCTGCTCTCCAGCTCCACCCACACCAGCTACAACATGTACGGTGCGCTGGTGAAGCAGGCGGCGGTGTGCCAGGGCTACTCGGAGGCGTATTCGTATCTGCTGACGCAGGTGGGGATCGACAACTATCTGTGTTCATCCGATGCGCTCAACCACGTGTGGAACATCGTGACCATTGACGGTAAGGATTATCACGTGGACGTCACGCACGACGATCCGGTGTGGGACCGCACCGGTCGTGTAAATCACACTAACTTCCTGCTTTCGAGCAATGCGTTGTATAACAACGGCTCGCACGTAGCGACCGACTATGATACGACGCCGACCGATACCACCTATGACGAGTATTTCTGGAAAAACTCCGATACGGAGTTCCAACTGGTGGACGGTGAGATCTACTACATCAACAACAGCGCACAGACGCTCAATCGCTGGAATGGCGGCACGAGCTCGACCGAGCTGCAGTCGGTGAGCGATCAGTGGATTGCCAGTGCTACGTCTGCGTGGCGCGGCAACTACGCCTGCCTGAGCAGTTGGCAGGGCAAGCTGTATTATTCGCTGTCGGACGAGATCCGCAGCTACGATATCGCTACCGATGCCGATGCGCTGGTCATCACGCCGGATCTGTCCGGTGGGGATTACTACGGCGTTTACGGCTTTAAGGCGGAAAACAACACACTGATCTACGAGCCGTTCAGCACGCCAAACTTCGTGCGCGGCACGAAAGAAGCGGTGCAAAAGGTGTATCAGCTCCGCGAAAATGCGATCAGCATCACAGGTGCTTCGGTCACGCTGGGCGACACGCTGGATATCCATCTGCAGGCGGAAATTCCGGATGGTCTGCGCAAAGACGGCATGCAACTGATGGTGAGCAACACCGCCGGTACGCAGTATCTGCCGCTTTCGACCGGCGAGGATTGGCTGTACGATTTCACGCTGGAAACCGCGGCCAAGGATATGACGATGCTGCACACCCTGCAGCTGGTGGACGAAAACGGCGCGGCTATGAGCGACAGCCGCTCGATAAGCATCCGCAGCTACAGCGAAACGCTGTTGACCGGTAGCTACAGCGACACGGTGAAAAACGTCGCCAAGGCTATGCTCAACTACGGCGCGATGGCGCAGGTGTACTTCAAGACCAACACCGGTGATCTGGCCAATGACGGCTATGAGACCGATCTGACTGCCGCCGACGTATCGGCCATCGCTTCGACCGAAAAGATCAACAGCCCGGCGAGCTTTAAGGGCTTCTCACTGCTGCTGAAGAGCAAGCTGAGCATTCGGGCGTATTTCAGCGAAGCAGTGGACGGCTCGCTCTCCAACGCAAACGGCTATTATCTGACC
>JAFUPS010000222.1 GCA_017481085.1 Clostridia bacterium
CGGTGACATCTTCGCTTCCCTCCTGCAGCACGTTGCTGTTGGCGTCGCGCAGTTGCCACACCACGCGACCGGTCACCGACTCCATAGAATCGTTGTTGACCGACAGTACGGCGGTGGTTTCGTAATCGAAGAAATCCGGTTGTACGTACACCGCACGGCGGCTATCTGTCTCGCCAACCTCTGCGCAGGAGATCATAACGGGTGCGTAAAACCGCTTGGCGACGTATTGCAACGCCTTGTAGCGGCCGTAGTAATCAATGCTGGCCCACGAGGCTACCGGCCAGATATCGTTGAACTGCCAATACAGCGTGCCCATGCATCGGCCGCGGTTGCGGCGCAGATGCTCCACGCCGTAGCGGATGGCGGTTGCCTGCAGTAGCTGTGAGGCATACAGCAGCGTTCCGAAATCCGTGGGGTAGAGGAAGGTCTGCGACAGATACGACAGAATTTTGCCGTTGGCCGTCGAGTTGCGCTGATGGCGCTCCATTACGCGGCTGAAGATGTTGCGGTCCTCCGGCAGCGTGAAGGCGTTGACCGTCTTCTCGCAGGGGAACGACTGGAAACCGAACTCGCTTAAATAGCGGAAGAAGTGGTTGCGGTATTCCGGATACGGCAGGTTGCCGTGCCACACCATCCAATAATGTGCGTCACCGTAGTTTTCATCCTGCGGATGAATATCGTGGCTGCAGGAGGTAGGAGACGAGGGAATATACGGTAGCTCCGGGCATACCTCGCTGACGATGCGGGGGAACATCTCCTCAAAGATCGCCTCGTAATTCCGGCGCTCGGCCTCACCGGCGTCACCGACAGATTCCATGCCGACCAGCATTTCCTCCGATTCGTTGTTGCCGCTCAGCACCGCCATGCAGGCATGATGCCGGATGCGCAGCAGGTTTTCGCGCACCTCTGCCTCCAGCTCGCGGTGTAGCTCCTCATCCGCAGGCGGCAAGCAGCACGCAACCATCATATCGAGAAAGACGATCAAGCCAAGCTCGTCGCAAATATCACAATAGAAATCATCGGGAGAATAGCCGCCGCCCCATACGCGGATGGCGTTGAAATGGCAGCGCTTGCCCTGCTCCAGTAGCCAGCGTGTGCGGTCGGCTGTGATGCGGGACAGGATGTTGTCCTCGGGGATGTAGTCCGCGCCCATGGCAAAAAACGGGATACCGTTGACGCGGTGATAAAAGCTCTCGCCGTATTCGTCTGGCTGTTGCACCAGCTCCAGCGTGCGCAAACCGATGCGCTTGGTCACACGGTCGGCTACCTCGCCGTCTTGCAGAATATCAGCGGTAACGGTATACAGCGGCTGTTCGCCCATACCGTTGGGCCACCACAGCTGCGGATTTTCCATTTCACATTCCACGCCGTTTGTCAGCTCGGCGGTCGTGCCGTCCGGCGCTGTCAGCGTCAGATGCGGTACGCTGTTGTCCGACGTAGCAGCGGTGGCGGTGATGAATACGCGCTCTTCCTCGTGCCGCTGCAACACACGGACGTCCGTGATGCGTGCGCTGTCCTCGATCAGCAGATAGATATCGCGCCAGATACCGGCATCCGGCAGCATGGGACCCCAGTCCCATCCGTACATGCAGTAGGCCTTGCGGATGTACGGAAACCCGCGATAGGTGTCGATACTGCTGGGGCAATGGTACTGCTCATCCAGCGCCTTGATATAGGCGGTAGGGGAGGCAAAGCAGAGGGATAACTCGTTGTCACCCGGCAGTAGTTGTTCGGTGATATCAAACTCATAGCGGCGGTGCATGTTTTTGACCGAGGCGATCTCTGCGCCGTTTACGCGGATGGTGCACAAGGTATCAAGTCCGTCGCAGCACAGCTTCACGCGGTGACCGTCCGGCTGCACGACAAACGTTCTGGTGAAGGTATAATCGTGCTGCATCAGCTCCAAAAACCACAGCTCGTTGTCCCGATAATAGGGATCTTCCGCCAAACCGGCGTCCATCAAAAAAGAGTAGACCGAGCCGGGGATTTGCCCACTGCAGGTATATCCGTTTCCGGTCATTTGCCAAAGACCGTTCAACTCAATGCGTTTCATACATGCCTCCGTCGCTTTGAAGTGATACTTCCTGCTTATTGTACTATACTTAACAGCAAAATGCAACGGATTATGAAAATTCTTGAATAAAAAATAATATTATTTCACCACCCTACTTGACAAAAGAGAAAGAGGTTGCTATAATCAAAAAAGAACATATGTTCTTTCGCTGATTATGGAATTCCTCATAGGACATCGTATCATTGAAAGGAGCAAAGGAATTGAGTCTAGCAATCGCTATTATGACAGCAGCAATAAATGGAGATGCGTTATCCCCACAACTCTCAACCAGTTCTAAATACAAGCATTGGGTTAGTGTTGAGGATTTGAAACGATGCATTACATGTACTGAAAACCACGGAAAGATTTGGCTAAATTCTGAAATACCGGATTTGAATCCACCCATACACCCCCATTGTCGTTGTGTTATCCAGCAAATGCAAACTATTAGGGCGGGAACTGCAACTATCAATGGTATAGATGGTGCCGATTGGACGCTAAAATACGATAAGAGCTTACCAAGCTACTATGTGTCCTATGAGGAAGCAGTTGCGAGCAGATGGAAACCCGGTAAATGGCCTTCCAACTTTATCCCGAATAAAATGATAACTGGTGGGACATATGATAACGATGATGGTCATTTGCC
>JAFUPS010000223.1 GCA_017481085.1 Clostridia bacterium
AGCAGCGTGTGGCTATCGCCCGTGCGCTGGTGAAGATGCCCAGAGTGTTGCTGCTTGACGAGCCGTTATCCAACCTGGATGCCCGTCTGCGCCTGCAGACCCGTGAGGAGATCCGCCGCATTCAGAAGGAAACCGGCATTACGACCATCTTCGTCACGCACGACCAGGAAGAAGCGATGTCTATCTCCGACGTGATCGTAGTCATGAAGCTGGGTGTCGTTCAGCAGATCGGCAAGCCGCAGGACGTGTACGACGATCCGCACAACCTGTTTGTGGCCACCTTCCTGGGTACGCCGCCGATCAACGTGTTGACCGGTAAGGTGGAAGACGGTAAGGTGTACATTGGCGACGAGGTCGTGATGAACGTTGCCGGCGTGGAGGATCAGGAAGTGTATATCGGCATCCGTCCGGAAGGTATTGAGCCGGCGGAGAATGGCGTGCTTACCTGCCGTCTGAACAGCCTGGAAGTCATGGGCCGCGATGCCAGCGTGGTCTCCGCTCACGACGCCTCGCTTAATCCGATCGTCCGCGCTATTATCAGCTCGGATATCCGGGTGGATACCACGGCTGCAACCATTAAGTATAATATCAAGCCGCATAAGTTCTTCCTCTTCAATAAAGAGACCGAAGAGCGTGTTTATTTTGAGGTGAGATAATATGGTTGAAAATAAACAACAGTGGAAAGCCTGGCTGTATTTGTCACCTGCCATTGTGTTGTTGCTCGTGTTTACGGTATGGCCGATCTTTAATACCCTGCGAATGGCCTTCCTGGATGGATACGGCAACATGGCCGCCATGGGCGGACAGACGTTTCAGTTTGGCATTGCGAATTTTCAGAAGGTCATTGCATACGATAAGTTTCTCGATTGTTTGAAGACCACCGCCATTTTGTGCGTAGCAACTGTTCCGATCTCCACCACACTGGCTCTGCTGATCGCGGTGGCACTCAACTCGATCAAACCGCTGCAAAAAACCTTGCAGACCATTTTCTTCCTGCCTTACGTCACCAACTCCATCGCCATCGGCATGGTGTTTGCCACGATGTTTAACATCGTTAACTACAATCCGGTCGCGCAAACGGCCGATACGTGGGGCATTATCAACAACGTTATTCAGTTCTTTGGCGGTACGGGCATTAGCTGGATCAACCAAGGCTCCAGCTATACGGCCAACATCGTCGTGATGATCGTTTACATCGTCTGGAACGCCCTGCCGTTTAAGATCCTTATTCTGCTTGGCGGCTTGCAGAGCATCAACAAGCAGTATTACGACGCAGCGAAGGTCGACGGTACGCCGAAGGCCCGTGTGCTGGGGCGTATCACCATC
This sequence comes from Clostridia bacterium, assembly GCA_017481085.1. Taxonomy (GTDB): domain Bacteria; phylum Bacillota; class Clostridia; order Oscillospirales; family Acutalibacteraceae; genus RGIG426. The sequence goes on from JAFUPS010000223.1 coordinate 1,327, forward strand.
CCGTTGCTGTCCCCGATGCTTGCCTACGTGATCATCACCGGTTTTATCGGCGGCTTTAAGGAATATTCCAGCATCGTGGGTATCTTTGGCGAAAAGATGGGCCCGCCGGACGATGCCGGCCGCCTCAACACGATGGTTGGCTTTGTGTATGACGCGTTGGAAAAAGACCGTCAGGGTTTGGCAAGCGCCGGCGCCTTGATACTGTTCCTCATCATCCTTCTGGTAACCTTGTTTAACAATAAGATTATCAAGAAGCACGTTCACTATTAAGGGGGTGCCGATATGTCTGATTCCATGACCGTTATGCAGGAAAGAGATATCCGCACCAAGACCATCGGGCAAAAGATCTTTAAGATCCTCGGCAAGACCGGCACCTATGCGTTTTTGCTGATCATGGCGCTGATCGTTTTGTTTCCGTTCTATTGGATGATCATTTCGTCGTTGAAAACGTTGGCGGAATATCGTCAGGCCATTCCCACCTTCTGGCCGCGCGAAGTGATGTGGGGCAACTACGTCGAGGCGTTTCAAACAGCCAAATTGGGTGATCTGTTTATGCACACCCTCTACGTCGGTGTCGTTTCCACCATCATCAGTCTGGTGATCACCGTGCTTTCGGCGTTTGCCTTTGCGCGTCTGGAGTTTAAGGGAAAAGAGATGCTGTTTGGTGCGTTGCTTGCCACGATGATGATCCCGGGCGAGCTGTTCACCATTACCAACTATATCACGGTCAATAATCTTGGCTGGATGCATAGCTTTACGGCCTTGATCGTGCCGTTTTTGGTCAGCGTTTTCTACATTTACCTGCTTCGTCAGAACTTTATGCAGATCCCGAATGAGCTGTACCTTGCCGCCAAGGTGGATGGTACCAGCGACCTGAAATATCTGTGGAAAGTCATGATCCCGCTGGCGATGCCGACGCTTATCTCCATTACCATTTTGAAGATGATGGGCGCGTGGAACTCGTACATTTGGCCGAAGCTGGTTGCTAACGACCAGGCGCACCAAATGATCACCAACGGCTTGCGCAATGCCTTTACCGATACCACCGGTCAGGCGAACTACCCGGTGCAGATGGCTGCCGTAGCCATCGTTTCGGCGCCGTTGTTCCTCGTGTTCCTGTGCCTGCGTAAATATATTATGCAGGGCGTCAGCCGCAGCGGCATTAAGGGTTAATTGGTAATAGACACGCTGGTGTTTATTATATATTGAAAACGAAGAAAGGATTGAAACAACTATGCCTAAGAAACTGTTGGCCATCCTGTTAGCGGTGGTTCTGTCGGTTAGCCTGTTTACTTTGACGGGCTGCAATCAGAGCAACGCCTCCAACGCGTTTGACGTGCCGGAGGAAGGCTTTGACGTCAATGCACCGATCGAGATCACCTTCACTCACACGATGGGTGCCAAGCTCCAGGAGGTACTCAATACCTACATTGAAGAGTTCAATAAGATCTATCCCAATATCACCATCACCCACCAGTCGGCCGGTGGTTGGTCGGATATCAACGGTCAGATCAACACCGAGATCGCCGGTGGTACGCAGCCGAACATCGCTTACTGCTACCCGGACCACGTGGCCATGTATAACATTGCCAAAGCGGTCGTCGTGCTGGACAATCTGATCGACAGCGACATTAAGATCGGCGAGACCGAAGATATCATTGGTCTGACCGATGCGCAGAAGGCTGACTTTATTGAAAGCTACTACAACGAAGGCCTGGCTTATGGCGACGGTCAGATGTACACGATGCCGTTGAATAAGTCTACCGAAGTTCTGTACTACAACAAGACCTTCTTTGATGCGAACAACCTCTCCGTTCCGACGACGTGGGACGAGCTGTGGGATGTTTGCGCTAAGATCAAGGCGATCGACCCGGATTGCTATCCGCTTGGCTACGACGCGGAAGACAACTGGTTCATCACCATGTGCGAGCAGATGGAGACCGATTTCACCAGCGCCGAGAACGGCGGTCAGTATCTCTTCAACAACGCGGAAAACAAGGCGTTTGTGAAAGAGCTGCGTGAGAATTATCAGAAGAGCTACTTCACCACGCAGGAGCTGTACGGTAGCTATACCTCCAACCTGTTCGTCGAGCAGACCGATACCAACTGCTACATGTGTGTCGGTTCCTCCGGCGGTGCTTCCTACCAGATGTCCAATAACGACACCACCGATGGCTCCTTTGCCTTCGAAGTCGGTGTTGCGCCGATCCCGCAGTATAACAACGAAAACCGCAAGGTCATTTCGCAGGGCCCGTCGCTGTGCATCCTGAAGGGCTCCAGCACGACCGATCAGCAGGTGCTGGCTTCCTGGCTGTTCGTCAAGTTCCTGTGCACCAACATTGATTTCCAGGCGGAGTTCTCGATGGCCTCGGGTTATATGCCGGTCATCAAGTCGGTCACCGAAAATGAGAATTACGCTGCTTGGCTGGCCAAGGGCAACGGCAAGGAATACCTGGTTGCCAAGTGCGTGCAGGTAGGTATCGACGGCCGTGACGATTACTTTGTGTCGCCGGCATTCAACGGCTCCTCCAAGGCTCGTGAGCAGGCCGGTGCTTTGTTGCTGAAGTGCTTGAGCACGCCGGCTGAAGACGATGCCGCTGTGAACAAGCTGATCGACGACGCCTTCCAGGAGGCTCTGGATGAGTGTGAATACTAATATGAAGAATACGGCTAAAAAACTGCTATCTCTTTCATTGGTGCTGTGCATCCTTGTAGCTTGCTTTGCAGGCTGCAAGGATACCCCCGATAACACCGATGGAAGCAAAGGCTTTGTTGACTATGTCGAGAATACCAAGCTGAATCTCGATTCCGCCACCAAGAAGCAAGAGGTCACGGTCAAGAGCTTTATCGACGGTGACACGACCCACTTCTTCGTGCCTACCGATTTGAGCGATGACGGCGCATTGAAGGCCCGTTACATGGGCGTGAACACCCCGGAATCGACCGGTAAGATCGAGGAATGGGGCAAAAAAGCCTCCAACTTCACCAAAGCCAAGTTGTCCGGTGCGGCGGCCATCATGGTCGAGTCGGATAACGAGCAATGGAACGTGGACTCCACCGGCGGCAGACACTTGGTGTGGGTGTGGTATAAGCCCACCGCCGATGCCGATTACCGTTGCTTGAACCTGGAGCTTGTTCAGAACGGCTTATCCATCGCTTGCGGCACCACCGCCGATCGCTACGGCGATGCGATGGCCAAAGCGTTCCAGCAGGCCAAGGCCCAAAAGCTCAACGTGTTTTCGGGCAAGGAAGACCCCGATTTCTTCTACGGTGACGCTTACGAATTAGACTTGATGCATCTTCGCACCAACATTGCGTTGTACGATAACAGGAAAGTCGCGTTCGAGGGTGTTGTCACGTATAACAACAACAACTCCGTTTACGTGGAAGACTATCATGCCGAAACGGATACCTACTACGGTATGTCGGTGTATTACGGCTACGAAACGGGCGAGCTGTTGAATATCCTGAAGGTGGGCAACCGCGTTCGCGTTGTCGGCACGGTCACCTATTACGAAACGGGCGGTACGTGGCAGGTCTCCGGCCTGAGCTACCGCGAATTCAAACCCGACGATCCGAGCAACACCATCAAGCTCAGCGAAGGCAACGCGGCGGCTCACACCGAGCTCGATGCGCAGGTCTTCAACACTGGCAGGATGGATGTGGAAACGCTGGTCTCTCTGGCCGACGAAACGACCGAGACCAAGAACTTCCCGTATGCCGATCTCATTATGAGCACCTCGGTTTCGATGAAGGGCCTGAAGGTCGTGGATGCGTATACCACGAACAACGGCGGTGAGTCGGACGGTGCTATGACGTTGACCTGCCAGGTCGGCGGCACCTCTGTGGACGTTCGCACCATCGTTTTGTACGACGAGAACGGCGAACTGCTTACCGAATCGGATTTCATGGGCAAGACCATCGACGTCAAGGGTATTGTGGACTACTTTAGTGGTTCTTACCAAATAAAAGTCTTTACGGCTGATAGCATCACCGTACATTAAGGAGGGTAAACAACATGAAAAAGATCCTTGCATTAGTGCTTTGCGTGATCATGGTTACCACCTGCTTTGCTGCTTGCAACAAAGAGGAGACCAACGATCTCGCAAACGCCGTTGCCTATCTGGAGAATATGTACCAGACCGGCAGCAAAACTGAACCGATGAACCTGGGCGTTGACAAGGACGTTTTGTCCGTTGTCACGGTCGACGGTGTGAGCTACACCGTTGAATGGTCGGTCAACGTGACCGAAGGCACGGCTGATTCCGTCAAGATCGCCGAATCCGCCACCCCCAACTGCGTGACGATCGACGTCCCGGATCTGACCGAGACCGACATTCTGTTCACGGCAGTGGCGACTGTGAAGGATGCGGAAGGCAACACGGCTTCGGCGGAATTCAAGTTCAAGGTGAAGGGTATCGAGCTGGATGATGGTAGCAATGACACTGACGATACCGGCAACAACACCGATGATACCGGCAACAACACCGATGATACCAGCAACGGTACCACTACCACCACGACTGGTAACAAGCCCACCACCACGACTACCGCAGGTGTTACCGAGCTGAAACTGGTCACCGATCAGGCCAAGATCCTGAAGGATGCGTTTGCTCTGGGCAAAAACAAGACCACCCCGTACATCGCTCAGCTCACCGGTAAGGTCATGAGCATCGACAAAGAGTATAACGAGCAGTATGGCAGCGTGACCGTCACCATCATGGTTGGCGATAAGCGCATCAAGTGCTACAACATGAAGGGTACGGGTACCAACCTGGTCAAGGCCGGCGACACCATTACCGTTCGTGGCGTTATCAAGAACTTCTATTACGACGAGAGCGATAGCAGCGGCACGGTTGAGTTCACCTGGGACGAAGCCAGCCAGACCGAGGTCGTTATGACCAAGCGCGTCGCCGGCGTTGTCGAAGACAAGAAGCTCTCCATTGTGGATAACCCGGTTGCCGGCACGGCCTACAAGTTCGGTCTGGAGCAGACCAACAAGGGCGAGACCTACTACGCGGTCGGCGGTATGAGCGGCTACTACATGGCTACCTCCACCTCCTCCTCGGTCGCAGTCGACGTGTACCTGGAGAACACCACCGGCGGTTACTATCTGTACGCGATGGTGGACGGCAAGAAGCAGTACATGTATATGGAAGTCAGCGGCAAGTACGTCAACGCTAAGTACGGCGATACGGCTAAATGCGTTTTCACCTACGATGCCACGCTGAAGACGATGGTCACCGAGATCAACGATTCCACCTACGCCTTTGGCACCTACGATAACTACGTGACCATCGGCACGGCGGATATCGTGAAGCATCCGGACAACTTCTTCTGCCATTTCTACAAGTAATTCTTTAAAGAATTACACAACCGTTTGCAGCACCCTCTTTTGTGGAGCAATGTCATTACATTCAGGCCGTCATTGCGAGGGAGCGTAGCGACCGTGGCAATCCGTAATCCTTAAAAGACGGATTCTCACGTCGGGCTGCGCCCTCCTCAGAATGACCAACGTTCTTATCCTAATGACATTGCCTTGAGGGTGCAGGCAAACGTCGGCGAATTTTTAACAGGCGATTACGGGGACTTTCCCCGAAAAAAATTAAAAGAAAAGGAGAAATCGCAATGAAGAAAATTCTTTCCATCCTTGCTTGCGTGTGCGTGCTCTTGTCCGTCATGGTCGTGGGCACCGTATCCGCAGCAACTGCGGCAGCTGCAGGCGCTTCTGAAACGCTCAGCATTGCTGCTACCACTGGTGTGACCGGCGATAGGAGCATCAGTTGGGCCGGTGAAAGCTTCACCTTTATGAACGAACAGCATAATTCCTCCAACGCTATCCGTGTTAAGGATTCCGATCATTTCCGTTGCTATCAGGGCAGCAAGACGACCATCACGGCGAACTCCGGCAAGATTGCCGAGATCGTGATCACCGTCACGGAGAGCAAGTATGTTTCCGCTTTGGAGGGCTGCACTTTCTCGGAAGGCGTTTCCGCTTCGGCGAACGGCAACATTGTTACGCTCACGGTTGCCAACGGTGTTGAAGCGGTTACGATCGTGGCCAACGCTCAGTGGAGACTGTCGAGCGTCAAGGTGACGATGGCTACCGATGACAACACCGGTAGTGGCGATAACACCGGCGACGACGATACCACCTCGGGCGTGGTCGATACCGTGGAAGCCGGCAAGGCTTACAAGTTCGGTATGGTGCAGGGCAAGCTCAACGACGGCAAGGTCTACTACCTGACCGGCGCGATGAGCGGCTACTACATGGCTACCACTACCGATGCGGCTGCTGCTATCGACGTGTATCTGGAAGAGACCACCGGCGGCTACTATCTGTACACCACCGATGGCACCACGAAGACCTATATCAACATGGTCGTGAGTGGCACCCACGTGAACGGCGCTTATGAGGCGTCCGCTTCCACCGTGTACACCTACGATGCCGTGGCAAAGACCCTGGTGGCTGACGTTGATGGTGCTCCGTATTGGTTCGGTACCCGTAACGACAGAGAGTACACCACGGTTGGCCCGTGCAAGACCGAGTATGACGGCTTCTACGCCCAGTTCTATGCAGTTGCCGATGACAACACCGGTAGCAATGACGATAGCAACAAGGAAGAGAACAAGCCGTCCAGCCCGGTCACCGGCGACACCACCAACGTTCTGTTTGTGGCGCTGGGCGTGATTTCTGTTGCTGCGGTTCTCCTTTTCGCGAGCAAGAAGCGTGCGTTGAACTAACAAACGCTTTTGCGGAGTAAGCGGAACGCGCTTTCTCCCAACTTAGCAAAGACCCAAACCGGGGATGCTTCGGCATCCCCGGTTTTCCTTTTATGAGGCGGTCGTAGGGCGGAGGCAAGCCTCCGCCCTACAATAGCTTTTGATAAGGAAGCGGCATATTAACGGCGTGCATTTTGCGGACGGGCGGCAGATTGCTGCCCCTACGAAATGTGGGTGCGTGCCTCTTCTGCCTTCTCCTTTTAGGAGAAGGCGTCAGCCGCAGGCTGACGGATGAGGTGGGTAAGGGGTTGCCGATACTTTAACAAGGGAGGCAACTCGGGCTGCAGTATACTTTTGGCGTACGTGTGTAGGGGAGGGTCAGCTATCGCATGGCTCGATTAACGAAATCAAAGATTTCGAATCTCGCACATCTGTGCCCTCCCGGAAGATGCCGCTGACTTTGCGGACGGGCGGCAGATTGCCGCCCCTACTTTCCAGTAAATACAACTATAATCCCACGCCGTATATTCAAACCGTCCGTGCCAGCCTGCTGGCCTGGCAGGACGCTGCATAAAAACAAAAAATCCCATTCAATGGCGTATCGCCCTTGAATGGGATCTTTTCATGTGAAATGACGGCGTGCGTGTAGGGGAGGGTCAGCTATCGCATGGCTCGATTAACGAAATCAAAGATTTCGAATCTCGCACATCTGTGCCCTCGGTAGCGCTAATTCCGTCTTGCTGTCACCGTAGGTCTTTCAGTTTTTCAAACAACGGCAGGTTGGTGAGGGTGGTCATCAGCGGCGTGATGGACACGTAGCCGTTAAAGATCGCGTCGATATCCACCTCCGGATCTTCTCCTTCGCCCGGGACGAGCTCGCCCTCCTGCAGATAGATGTCGTTGCCGTGATGCACGAACACGTCGGTAAAGAAAATACCGCCCTGTCGCGTAACGCGAACGCCGTTCACCGTCGGCGGTACGTTGACGTTATACAGCGAATGCTGCTCCAGCAGCTTGTGTTCACGGATGAACGCCGCTACTGCATCCAAATGCTTCACTGCATCCGACTCATCGCCCGGATTGGCCGAAAGCGCAATGCCCGGAATGCCCAGGCGGCAGGCCTCAAACACCGCACCGATAGTGCCGGAATACACGATATCCGCGCCCAGATTATAGCCGCGGTTAATGCCGGAGATGACCAAGTCAAATTTCTTACCCAGGCTGGTCACGCCGTAACGCACACAATCGGCCGGCGTGGAGTCCACCGAATACGCAGTGACGTCCGGTGCCAGCTCGACTTGTTTGATTTCGATCTCTTTCATAAAATCAATGGCGTGGCTTTTGCCGCTTTGCTCCACCTTAGGGGCGATAGCGGTCACGTCGCCAAACTGTCGGGCCCACCGGATCAGGTGGGGGAGCGCCGGTGCGCGTACACCGTCGTCGTTGGTAATCAGGATATTCATAGCCAGCCCTCGTTGTTCTCTTTATAGTCCTTCAGCCGCGCATCTGCCTCGGCGATCAGCGCGTTCATCTCTTCTTCATTATACACCGTGCCGCCGGCCGCGCAGGCATGACCGCCACCGCGATAGTGTTCGGCAACTTCGCTGACGGTGACGAAACGTGAGCGCAAACGCACGCGGATCTCGCCGTCCTCCCCCTCGATAAACGCCAGCCAGATGAGGCTGTTTTTGATGTTTTCCATATACCCAACGCAGGTAGAGGCCTGCTCAAAGGTCAATCCAAACCGCTCCTGCGTGCGACGGTCAACCAATACCCAAGCCACACCGTTTTCGGTGATGTGCATTTGGTCGTACACGTGAGCACGGAACTTGTAGGTGGAAAACTCCTTCATATACAGGTGCGCATACAGCGTTTCCAGATCAACGCCCTGGTCGAGCAGCACCGCCGCATATCGCAACGTATCGCCCGACACCTCGCGGAAACGGAAACGGCCGGAATCGGTTACCATACCGGCGTAGATGCAGGTGGCCGCTTCTTTGTCGATAACCAACTCGTCACGGAAGGTATGGTAAAAGGCGGCGATCATCTCGCAGCAGGAGGAACGCTCTTCCTCTACCCAGCGCAGATCGCCGTAGTTGTCCACCGGAATGTGGTGGTCGATCTTGATCAGCTCACGGCACAGCGCATATTGCGGATTAGAGATACGCGCCGTGGTGGCGGTATCCAGCACAATGCCGAGCGCATTGCGGAAATACTCGTCCGGCTGTGGGCCGTCCTCCTCGCCGAGAAAGGCAACGAAATCGGAGAAATCGTTGTTGATGAGCGCGATCTCCTTTTCCGGGAAGGACAGTCGTAGAATACCGCACAGACCTTTGGTGGAGCCAACGGCGTCGCCGTCCGGACGCTTGTGACGGAAGATCACAATGCGGTCGTATTGCTTGATCTTGTCCAGAATAGCGGTCATTTCTGCGATGTTTTTCATGCTTGTCCCTCCGATAATGCGCACAGATCCGCGAGCATTCGCATAGCTTCTTCACGGTCCTTGACGGTAGCGCCGCTGGCCTTGGCGTGACCGCCGCCGCCGTATTTGGTGGCGATCGGATTGATGTTATACACGCTGGAACGCAGCTCGCACAGCACACCGTCCTCCGTTTCGGTGAAATTTACCCACGTGTCGATCCCGCGGATGTCGGACATCACGCTGACCATCCCGCGCGAGATACTGAAGGTATCGGTACCGCTGGCTTCGACTTCCTCGCGCGTGGTATAGATATACGCTACGCGGCCGGGCGCGGTCTGGATTTTCAAAACAAACTGCGCACGCAGTTGCACACGGGAAAGATCGTCGGCGTACAACTGGCGGTAGATCTCGTTGGTGTCGAACTCGCGTTCCATGAGGAAGGATGCCATGCGGAAGGTCTGTGCATTGGTGCTGTCGTAGCGGAAACGCCCGGAATCGGTCACCATGCCGATATACAGCAATCGGGCGGCCTCGGCCGGCACGGTCAGTTCCCCTTCAATGGCGAGTGCGGTAATCAAGCCGCAGCAACTCTCATACGAGGTATCGGTCACCTCGGCGTCCGCAATCTGCTCCACAAAAATGTGATGGTCGATGCGTGCGGTGGCGTCGGCGGTGGTATAGCGGTCATCGCTGATGAGCGATTTGGCCGACGTATCCAGCACGATAGCCAGCGCCCCGTGATAGGCATCATCCGGCACGTCATCCATGGTCAGCTCGCCCAGCATAAAGGCGTAGCGATCGGTCATGTCGCCCACGGCGTACACTTCTTTTTCGGGGTAGGTGGCGCGCAGTAGCTGGCGCAGACCGAATTGGCTGCCCAGCGCATCGCCGTCCGGGCGGTTGTGCCGGTGAATGATGATGCGGGGATATTGCCGGATCATCTGCAAGATCTGTTCAAACATACGGAAATCCTTTCGGTTATTCGTCAAAATAGCCTTTGTAGGCCACGCGCAGCTCGCTGTTCGGGAATAGGTGGCTGTGCAGCTCGATCAGATAATCATCGGTCATGCTGGCGATATAATCCACAATGATCTGATGCGGATCGTCCACCTCATAGGGGGTGGTGCGGCGGCAATGCGCGGCGTTGACGTAATCGATGTGATGTGTAAACACCGGCGAATCGCTGCGCCCGTCCTTCAAATCGAGCAGTAGCTGTTCGTAGATCTCCGCCATCATCGGGCGGACGATGGTATCCAGCTTGGAGGTCGCCGCGGCGTTGTGATAGATGAGTGCATAGTTATCCGTTTTCGCTTTGCGGATCAATTCAAAATGCTCGTGATCCAGCTTGATATACGGTTTGCCGTAGCTGTTCTCGATGACGTTGACCACCAGGCTGTTGATGATCTCGGAGTTCATGGCGCCGAAATCGTCACGCGCAAAGGCTTCGCCATCGATGGTCTTGGTGAGCATAGCATCCTGGCGATCCTTGCCCAGATACGCGATAATATCGGAAAGTCGCACCACGCAACCCTCGAGCGTAGAGGGCATCAGCGCGCGCGTATACGCCTCGTCGGTGTAGCAACGCTCCATCATGCGGTCGAACTGCTCAAAGCTCGTCAGCTCGGCCGGACGGTATTCCTCGCACTCGAATTCGCCGTTGTGACCGGCAATACCGTCCAACGTCTGCAGGCTGATGTTGTAGGGAAATAGCCGATCCAGCACGCGGACAGAATGGATGTTGTGGTAGAAATGCCGGCCGGTGTGCTCAAACGACAGCTCGTCTAAATATCTTTCGCCGCTGTGGGCAAAGGGCGGATGCCCGATGTCGTGCCCCAGCGCGATCGCCTCGATGAGATCGAGGTTGAGGTGCAGCGCCGTGCCAATGGTGCGCGAAATGCGCGACACCAGTTGTACGTGCAGGCTGCGTCGGGTGATATCGTCGTTTTTGTACAGCGAGAAAACCTGCGTTTTATCGGTATAACGGTTGTAATAGGGGCAATACATGATCTTATCGATATCGTGCACAAA
>JAFUPS010000224.1 GCA_017481085.1 Clostridia bacterium
CAGTGTAAGCGCAATCCCGGCCCGCGCGGCACTGAGCGAGTCGGACACCGTCACCTCGCCGTCCGGCAAAATATGCCCTAATCCATTCACTGTGTAGGTGACCGACAGCTCACCACCGGTGTTCAACAGCTCGTTGCAAGCGTATTCCACGCCGGTGATACCGGCTGTACCGGCAGAATCCACGTAACCGATGACGTGCGTTGCCAGCTGGCGCTGACTATAGCGTACCGGCACCTCAAACTGTCGGACGCCGGCAATCGGTGACAACCATTGCGGCAGGCCGACCACCACTGGCGTGTCCTCCTGCAAACGCGCTTCGATACCCTCTGCCAGCTCGGTACTTAGCTGTTCGCGCAGTAAGGGTAGGACGTTGGCCTGAGGCGTGACGGCGGCACGGATCTCCGTAGCGGTATTGGTCAGCGGCAGGAGATGGCGATCGTATATCGTACCACGGGCATGCGCTACCGTCAGCTTCATAGTGGACTGTCCGGCAGAGGCTTGTTGCAAAAATTCACCGTCCGAAGCCAAGTAGGACACCCGCAGCAAGCACACGCCCAGCAAAACCGTTACACAAAGTCCGATTGCCAGCAATCTATTTCCCATATTCTACCCCTCGCTTTCGCATAAAGTATGGTCAAGAAGCGAAGAGATTATGCAATTATTGTAAAGTGCGGAAACTTTACATTTTATACAATTTTTATGAAATCCAAGAGGATGCAGATGAATTATTGCGCTATAACGCGGTTTTTGCAAAAAGGAAAGCGCCTATTTTTACATAAGCGCTTTCCTTTTTTGTAATGTTTTTTCACTTTACGACTGACGGCGAATGACCGTGCCGGTTGGCAACGGACGATCGAACGGCAGATACACTGCCATTTGCGGATGAGGGGCGGTTTCGATACTTTCACCCTCCTCGTTACGCATAGATGTCACGGTTATGGTAAACGGTTTCTCCAGTGGAGGCAGTACCGTCAACGTATCGCCCACGCAAAAGCGGTTGCGCTGTTGCAGCAGAAGCTCGCCGTTTTGCCAATCCTGCACAATAGCCGCCACCTGCCACGAACGGATGTAGGAGTTGGAGGCAGTATGCTGATCGGGATGACCGAAATAAAAGCCGGTGCTGTACGGGCGGTGGCTGATGGTGTTCAGCTCCTCGCACAACCAGGGTTCCGGGCGATAGTCCGGCGAGCAACCGGAGGCCACATACCCTTCCACCGCCTGGCGATAGGCGTTGGTGGTCACGGCCACGTAATACGGGGCCTTTGCACGGCCCTCGATCTTGAAGGATGCCACACCGATATCGGCCAATTGTGCCACGTGCTCGATCATATTGAGGTCTTTAGCATTGAAAAAGAAGGTGCCGGTCTCGTCCTGCTCCACGCCGTAGAGCGCATCCGGGCGTTTTTCCTCGATGATGCGGTATTTCCAACGGCAGGATTGGGCGCATTCACCGTGATTGGAGTCACGGCCCGTGAGATAGGTGGACAACATACACCGCCCGGAAAAGCCCATGCACATAGCACCGTGCACAAAACACTCTATCTCCAGCCCCTTTGGGGCCTTGGCGCAGATCTCCGCTACCTCTTCAATAGACAGCTCCCGCGCCAGCACCACGCGTTTGGCACCCATTTCATACAGCACACGGGCGGTTTCGTGGTTGACTACGCCCATTTGCGTAGAAACGTGCTGTTGCACGTTGGGAGCATATTGCCTCGCCAAGGCCATCGCGCCGAGGTCGGCCAAAATCAGCGCATCTACACCGATATCCTGCAGATAGGCAAAATAGGCCGGCAGATCCGGCAGGTCGGCGGCACGCGGCAGTACGTTGACCGTCACGTGCACGCGCACGCCGGCGGCGTGCGCCTTTTGCACCGCTAGCGCCAGCTCGTCCTCGTCAAAATTGGCCGGGGCTAAACGCATACCAAAGCGCTTGCCGGCCAGATACACCGCATCGGCGCCGTATAGCAGGGCGGCGTCTAAGCGTTCCATATCCCCTACCGGGGACAATATTTCAGGTCGTTGTTTCATCATCCGTACATACCGATGCCGTATTTGCGGCAGATCGCTTCATGCTGAGCGAGAGTTTTGGAATAATAAGTAATACCGGTATCGAAATCGGAGGCAAAGTAGTAGCACTCCATGATCTTCGGATCGGTGCTGGGGGTAAGCGTAGCAAGGATCGCCTCCATACCCGGGTTACAGATCGGACCGGCCGGCAGGCCATCGCACACGTACGTGTCGTAGGCATCCTTGACCGCCTGATCGGTGATTTCGTATTCTTCGGCGTATTCCTGCGTGCTGTCCATTTGCAATTTCGGGAACAGCGGGCTTTCCAGACGGTTCCAGAACACGCGCGCTACCTTTTCGGTATCGCCGGCGCTGGCATCCTCCTGCTGGATCATAGAGGCCAGATTGATCATATCGTCCAGCGTAAGATCCTTCGCTTTCAAAGAATTCATCAACGTGGTATTATCGTATACCTTCACCCGGAAATTATCCAGAAAACGGCGGATAGCCGTCGTAGCGGCGCTCTCGACGTAGAAATCGTACGTATCCGGGAAGAGATAACCCTCCAGCTTATGCACGCGATGCTCGGTATCCGGGATCTCGCCTACAAACGGATAGTCGGAAAAATCGCCGTTCTTCAGCGCATCGTAAAAATCCTTTTCGGAGCAGACGTTATATCCGTCCAGCAACGAGGCGATATCCGCCAGCGTGCTACCCTCCGGGAAGGTGATGGTCACCGTTTCACGCTTCGGCTCGACCTGCAATGCGGCGATGAGATTGTCATACCCCATGCTGGCCGCCACTGTGAAATCGCCCGGTTGATAGGTGCCGTCAGCGCGCATCAAACGGGAATATACGCGGAAGATAAGCGGTTGCTGGATGACGTCATTTTCCGCCAGAATATCCGCAATTTGCGCCGTAGAAGCGCCCTTCGGGATGGTAACGTCCACCAGCGTGTCATTAGAAGTCATACCAAGAACATCGACCACCGTCGTGACAAGAAGCCACGCAAGGCTGAGGGCAACGCCCAGCACGACCACAACGTAGATAATCGTGGAGATAACGCGACTTTTGGTGGAGCGCTCTTTCTTTTTCTTACGCGGCTTTTCGGGCGGAAGCTCCGGCAACTCCTCCGGCTCGTCGGCCGTCACCGATGTAACTACCGGTGCCGGGCGTTCGGTCGGAACGGCCTCGCCGAAATCCTCATCCAGGTCGACGTTCAGCTTGAAGCCGGTAACCTTATCCTTTCGGGTTTCCTCTAAAATCTGCGAAATGGCCTCATCGGTCTCATCGGAGGAAGTCGGTGTGGCACCCAATTCCTCCAACACCTCGTCCAACGATTCCTTATCGGTCATATCAGTCCCTCCTATCGCATACTTCACATTCGGTCACCACGACCGAAACGGGTTGATCGTATAAATCATGCGGCAGCTTCTCCTGCAGGCAAGCCTGCGGACACAACCCCAGCGTGATGCCGGGAAACGTCGACAGAAAGCGGTCGTAATAGCCGCCGCCATAGCCCAACCGCTGTCCTTGTCGATCAAAGCTCAGGGCAGGCACAATGCACAGCGCATCGGCGGTCGGTTGCCACAACCGTGCCGGATCTGCCGGTGGCTCGGCAATGCCGTAGCTACCGGGTATCAGCTCATCCCATGAGATGATTTCATAAAACTGCAATTCACGCGTGCCGGGAATACATCGCGGCAATGCCACACGGCGACCGCCAAGCAAAGCGTCTTGCAACAACGGTCGAATATCCGGTTCACCGGCAAGCGGCGCAAAGCCGAGCAACCAGGTTGTCTCTTGATACACCGGCAACGACATCAATCGGTTGCATAAAGCCGCCGATAAAGCGTCATGCTCTGCCGGCGACAGTTGCGTGCGCCATCCCTTAAAGTGGCGGCGTAACGCGTCTTTTTCGCTTATCATGCGCCCGGCACCTGCATAGTTGCCAGAAGGGCATCTGCCTTTTCGCGGCCACACAAGGCCTCAATCAGCTTAGCGCCAAATGCCACTGCCGCACCGGCTCCCTTGCCGGTCACAATGCGACCGTCCAACACCGCTGGCTCCGCGCAAGCGCCGGGGACCGTCTCAAAACCCGGGAAGCAGGTATAACGACGACCGTCCAGCAAGCCCTTATGCCCCAGCACAGACGGTGCGGCACAAATAGCGGCAATCAGCAGGTCGTTTTCGGCGGCATAGTCCAGCATGCGTTGCACCGTTGCGGAAGCCTCCAGATTGGTCGTGCCCGGCAGACCGCCCGGCAAGATCACGCCTTGCAACCCATCGGTAGTTACCTCGGCTTCGGTGATATCCGCCTTCACGGCGATGCCATGCGAGCCACACGGCGTGGCGGTACCGATCCCCACCGTCACGACCTCAACGCCGACACGGCGTAGCATATCAATGGGCGTAATAGCTTCCATTTCCTCAAAGCCATCGGCCAAAAACACGTATATCATCATCGTTCTCCTTACAGGCGGCGCTCCACACACGCAATCAGATCGGCCGTGATATCGTCGATCGGACGAATCTCGCCGTTCTTACTGCAGGGAATCATCGTCCAGCCCTGACGGGCGGCGATAAACCGCGCGGCCTCGTGACAGTTTCTCATAAATTCGTCGTCGCGTTCGTGCACATCCTGCCGGGAGGCATCCCCCTGATAGCGCGACATGATCAGCCGTTTGGACAGATCCATCGGCAGATCCAAAAACAGTACCTCATCCGGACGGGGCAATCCCAATCGGTCGTATTCGTAATCCTCCAGCCACGACAAATAGGCTTCCCACTCGGAGCGCGGCAACTTGGCCGTCTGATAGATACCGTTGGAGGTTACGTAGCGTGCCGCCAAAATAAAGGTGTCGGCTTCGTAATCCTTTTGCCAAAACTGCTTAAAGCTGGCGTAGCGGTCCACCGCGTAAAACGACGAAGCCGCATAAGCGTTGACGTCACCCGGTTTGCTGCCGTAGCTGCCGGCCAGATATTCTCGCACCAGCGCCGACGACGGCTGGCCGTAATCGGGAAAGCTGATCTGACGGTAGGGTTTACCGGTAGATTCCAGATATTCATCCAGGCGCTGTAGCTGCGTGCTTTTGCCGCAACCATCAAGACCTTCCAATACAATCAAGCGTCCCATCAGCGTTCCTCCTGCAGGCGGCGGTATTTTTCACGTACGGCGACCATCTCGCCGCAGGTCATTTTCCCCTCGGTGCAGCCTCCGTGTACACACGGCGGTCCGGCACGGTGGAACAGGTCGGGGGCAGCCTTCATGCAACACACCAGCATTTTCTCTGCCAGCTCGCGGATCTCCCACTGGGCGCGGTTGCAACAACGATGGCGGAAAAAGTTATACAAGCTACGCGCGTTCATCGTCATAATGATCTTGGTGGTGCAGGCATTGGGTAACACAAAGCGCGCATCCTCAATGGCCTTCTTTTCCGCCAAGCGCAAGGCGGTCTTTTCATCCTTTCCCTGCGCGATAAACGCCGCCTTATGCTTTTCGCAAAGAATAGCGGTAAGCGATTCGTAATGGCGCTGATCCTCCTCCATGGCCTGCACGTATTCTGCGGCAGCCTCCGGGACAGCGGCGATCTCCGGCGGCGTGACGTACTCAAAGCACGCCTCACGCACGTAGCGCTGGCTCTGCACACTGTAGGAGGCAATACGATGACGCGTGATCTGCGCCAGCAACGAACGCGAAACGCCCTCGATACCAAACGTAAAGGTGGCGTGCTCAATGGGGCTTTCATGGCCGATCTCGGCCAGCATTTCAACAAACGACGCAACCTTTTCGTCCGACATACCGCTGCGGATATCTTCAATGGAGGACGGCGAATAGCACAGCCGTGCGGCCGACGCGACGGTGCGCTCCGGCGACGGGGTATGTGCCAACAAAACAACGTTCATGACGTGCACTCTCCTACGTATATAATTTACCTACAGTATACCAAAATTTTCGACGGTATTCAAGTGTTTTTATTCATCCGAAAGCGTGAGATACGGAAGCCAGCTTTCCACCATGGCGCGGCTGATGCCATCCACGTTTTGCAACTGATAAAGATTATCAAATCCACCAGCGGCGGTGCGATATTCCACAATGCGTGCGGCCAGTGTCTCACCGATACCGGGGACCGTGCGAAGCTGTGCAGCCGTAGCGGTGCGGAGATCCAGCTTTTGTATTTGCGTGGTGGCGGTACCGGAGGAATTTGTCGTGATAGTGACAGGACCGCTTTCCAACGGCGGTACATCTAACGTAGCAGTCAGCACCGTAACGACCAGCAACAACCCGCCGGCCGCCAACAGCAACCATTGACGTTTCATAAAAGCCTCCTCATGAAAACACCCCATCGAACACAGTTCAATGGGGAGCGTTTTCTTAAAACGGTACAAACGGCAGTGAGGGATCGTCATTGCTTGCCTGATCGTTGCCGATATTCCAGTCATCGTCCCAATCCACCAGCGAGGAAACGGTGACGATGGCCGCCGCGTGCCAGCGGCGGATCTCCGATTTCGGTTGCACGTACGATTTTTTCATCTTCGGCACCTCCATCAGAACGGCACAAACGGCAGCTGAACGTCCGTTTTCTTGGTCGTGCCGGTAGTCGTGGTAGTCGTGGTCGATTCGCCGGTGGTGGTCGTGGTCGTCGTGGTGGTCACGATGCTCGTTTCGGCCTCGCCGCTGGCGTTGGTGACCGTATCGCCGCTGGCGTTGGTCACCGTCACGAAGGACGTTCCGGCGGCGTTAGTGGTCGGTATCAAGCTAGTGACCGGGGTCTTATCCGCTTCGGTCTTGACAGTACCGCCCGGCTCGGTGACGTTGACGTAGGAGTTGCCCTTGGCATCGGTCGCCGTTGTGGTGGTTGCGGTAACCACGTCCTCATCCTTCCACGGGATGATCTCGGTTTCGTCGTCATCGCCCGGCAAACGGGAAGCCGTTGTGGTGGTCGATTTTGTGGGTGCCTCATCGTCCGGTTTGGTGGCGCAACCGGCAACCACAAACGTCAACAACATGGCGACACACAGCAGCAAAACTAGCCATTTATGCTTCATGATCATAGCCTTCCTCTCGCTATAAAATAAGCAAAATATTTCTTATAATAGTTTATCGTATTTCGTCGATGATGTCAAGTGGCAAAAGAAAACATCCCATGCGTTGCATGGGATGTTTTGGGAAAATTACTTCAGGCCTTCGGCGGCATCGGTACCGCTGAGGATCTGCTTTTGGAAGATGCCGTACAGAATCAAGATCGGGATCATGGAAATAGTAAGTGCGGCGAAAATGGTGCCGAACTCCTGACCACGACTGAAGATCTCGGTAATGTGCTGCAGGCCGACCGAAATGGTGTGATGCTCTTCGGTGAAGCCGAGGAAGGTGAACGCCATGGTATATTCATTCCACGTTGCCATAAACACGCCGAGGCACTGGAACAGCACGATCGGTTTGATAAACGGCAGGATGATCTTGGTGTAGATATACCATTCGCCGGCACCGTCCATATACGCCGCCTCAAGGAAGCTGTTGTTGATGCTCTTGACAAAGCCGGTGACCAGGAAAATGGACGGCGGCAACGTCTGCACCGCGTACACGATGAGCAACACCAGACGGTTATCGGTCATGCTGAACGAGCCTTCCGTGCCGGTGATGAGGTAGATGAGATTGTTGATCGCATCCCCAAGGCCCTCCAACTGGAAATACAGCGGAACGAGCACCAGAATGGACGGAATCATCATGGCGACAAAGTAGAACGCATTGAAGAATTTATTCATAGCGAACTTGTATTTGCCGAGGATGTAGGACGTGCTGGTCAGCATAAGGAAGAACAGCAGCGTTGCACCGCCGGTGATCAGCAACGTATTGAATACGTAGCCGGCGAAATTCGACTCCGTCCACGCGGTGACGTAGTTGCTGAAGTCGAAGGCGGTGGGCAGCGCCCACGGGCTGGCAATGAATTCCTTCGGCGTTTTCAGCGAGGAATACAGCATCCATACCACCGGGAACAGCACCAGCACCGACCAGATGATGAGCAGGAAGCGCAGTACCCAGCGCAAAATCACGCTCAAAGCGGATTCGCGGTGGCCAATACCGTCGCGCACCGTGATAACGGTGAGCACGGCCGCACCGATCGCCAGCGGCAGGAAGAAGCCGACCATGGCTCCGAGATCGGAGATAGCCTCCCACGTGATACCGGCCGAGAAATCCGGAATGCGGAAGCCGCCGGTTGCGAGAATAATGAGCAGCGAGATCAGTTCCACGACGATCAGGATGCCCGCCGCGATCTTCGGCATCTTACCGATCGGCTCGCGGTAAACCTTCTGTTTCTTATTCGTCATGTTACTTCTCCTCCCCTCTTGCCACGAGCGTGTTGACCGTACCGGCCAGCACCACGCTGATCAACATCAGGAGAAGGGCTGCCGCATTGGCGTAGCCGACCTCGAAATCCGTATACGCGGCGTTATACACGTAGTAGCCCATGACGTACGAACGCGTACCCGGTCCACCGCCCGTGAACGGCAACACCAGGTTCAGGTTAGCCGCCAGCGAGCTGGTGAGGATGGAGACGATCATATACCGCACCTGCGGCAGGATGGTGGGCAGCGTGATAGAGAACAACTGCCGGAACTGACCGGCACCGTCGATATCCGCAGCCTCGTAGATCTCTTTGGAAATGTTATTGATCGCCGAGATCATGATGATCATGTAACTACCGATACCGCACCAGCTGGCCACAAAGATGATGATGGGCAGCGGATAGTCGGCCAGCCAGCCGTTCGGGGAAGCCCAGTTGATGCCGAAGATCTGCAGGATGGAATCGAACAGACCAAGCTCAAACACGAACTTCCACACACGGGTGATAACGATGACCGACAGGATATTCGGCAGGTAGAACAGGAAACGGTAGATGCCGCTTTCTGCCTTAGCAAACTTCACACGCGTCAGCGATACCGCAAAGGCGGTAGCCAGGAACACAATGATGAGCTCCTTGAACAGCACGATGAGAATATCGTTGATAATGGAGGTGTGGAACACCGGATCGACAAAGATCTCGGCATAGTTTTGCAAGCCTACCCACGTTTTGTCGCCGTAGCCGTCCCATTGATACAAGCTGTCCATCACCGACGACAGCATAGGGACGATACAGATGTAGATGTACAGCAGGAAGGTGGGCACACCGAGTGCCCACAAAAATCCTTTCTGCGAACGGGTCAAGCCTTTTTTACGCTTTTTTAATGTAGACATAATCAATACTCTCCCCCGTTCCTTATTTCTTCGGTGCTACCGAGGCCAGACGGTCGATGGCTTCGTCCACCGACTTACCGCCCTTCATAGCCAGTTCGTTGATCTCCAGCGCGATCTCGTCACCCAGTGTGCCCCAGCTTTCGTTCCAGTACACGCGATTGACCTTGTTGCCGTTGATGTAATCCAGCGCCGTGGCGGTCGCCTTGGCGGCATCCGTGCCGCCGGCCGCTTTCACAAAGGCATCGGTGTCAAACTTCATGTCGGTGCGCACGCCCATATACCCGTAGGAATACATGAGCCAGTTCTGCGCCTCGTCGCGATAGAGGAAGCGCACGAACGCCAGCGCGTTATCCAGGTTTTTGGCTTTGGTGGCAACCGCCACGTTTTTGCCCGAGATGGCTACCGTCTGCTTCTGATCGGCATCGATCAGCGGCGACGGTGCCCACGCCATATCAAACGATTTCTGCGACCACAGCTTACGCGTTTCGTCCGGCAGCCACAGACCGTTGGCGATGAGCAGCGTGGCATGGTTGATCCAGCGCTGCTGCGTGGAGGTGTGGTCCATGGTGGTGGAGCCTTCCATCAGGTACCCATCGGTACGGCAGAAATCCGCAAATTTCTGCATGACCTTCTTGAAGCGGGCATCCTTGACAGCCGCCGCACTACCCGACAGGAACTGGTCGAAGTAGCTCTGTCCGTAAGCGGCCACCGCCGGAGCAATGACGTTGGACAGCGCATACGACGAATAGATGCCGGTGTAGGTCATGGTGGAGTAGCCCTTGGCCTTTGCCTGGGCACCCAGCGCCATCAGCTGATCGAAGTTCTGCGGAACACTGAAGCCGTTGTTGCTCATAAAGCGCGCATCGTACCACATGCCGCCGGCGGTGGACAGCACCGGCAGACGGTAGATCTTACCACCGTTTTTCTGTACCAGGTTGTTATCCACCACATCCTTGATCTTATCGGTCGTGCCGTAGACGTAGCCATCGTTAAACAGCTTGCTCAGATCGTAGAAGCTGCCGGCCTTTTCGTATTGCTGGTCCGGAATACCCGAGCCATCCAGCCAGATCATATCCGGCGGATCGCCCTTTTGCCAGCGCTTGGACATCATGGTGTTCACCGAAGAACCGATCTGCGCGTTGACCGAAATGCCGGTGGCATCCTCAAACGCGTTGATGACGTTAGTCCAGCCGCCGTCGGCGGTCTGCGATTCGTTGGTGAAGATCTGCAGCTCCAGCTTACCGGACAGCTTCGGCTCGGTACGCGTTTCCGCC
Source organism: Clostridia bacterium (assembly GCA_017481085.1). Lineage (GTDB taxonomy): Bacteria > Bacillota > Clostridia > Oscillospirales > Acutalibacteraceae > RGIG426. The sequence continues at coordinate 10,519 of JAFUPS010000224.1, forward strand.
GGCTTACGCGTGGTGGTCGTTGCCTTGGTCTGCGTGCCGGTTGCATCGGATGTGACGGTGGAGCCGTCTGTATCCGTTGCGGCTGTCGTGGTGGTGGTCGTAGCCGTCGACGAGGTCGACGGCTCGATCACACGGGTGCTGACGACTTCTTCCTCGATGACCAGCGTACAGCCGGTCATCGAGAACAGCAGCAATGCACTGAGGAGCAATGCCACCCATTTAATTGTATGCTTCATCGTCCTCACGCTCCTTTCTGCTCGTCGTCTTTTTGTTTTTTGCGTTTAACAAGGAACCAGATCAGTATGGCGATCGCCGCCAGGCTGGTCACCGTGGTATTGACAATACCGAGGATCGCCGTCCAGTTGAGGCGACGGACCTTGGTGATGATCTCCTCGATGATCGGCTCCACATCCGTCGGTTGATCCGGCGTGTCGGCAGGCGGTTCATCGTCGGTCGGCTCATCCGGCTCATCCGTCGGCTGATTACCGCTCGGCGGCGTATCCGTCGGCTTGTCGTCGGTCGGCTCATCCTCCACCGGCTGATCGGTCGTACCGATCTTCTTGAAGCGGACGTCGATCGACTTATTGTCGGTCAGCTCTGCCCAGCTCAATTCGGTGACGTTTTTGACCTCTTCGCCGTTGATGGTGATAGAGGCGATCTCGTAGCCCTTATCCGGCGTGATGGTCAGCTTGTAGCCCTCACCCACCGGCACTTCGGTAGCACCGATCGTCGAGATCGTGCCGTGGCCGCCGGTCACGCGGGACACCACCAGATAGGTGTTCGGCGTGGTAAGACGGAACAGCTTGGTGCCGTTTTCCTTGTTGGTAAAGATGATGGTATCGGTATCCATCGACACGAACTTGTGCTCGTAGACGTCGTATACCGCACGGTTTTCGGGCAGCTTCAGCGTATGCTCGCCCTCCGCGGTGGTATGCGCCTTCAGATAAGCACCGTTCTGGATGATGTTCATCGACAGATCATCCGTGTAGGTGTGGACACCCTCCATCGCCATCAGGTTGCGGATCATGGTCGCCGGAAGCGCCACACCCGCCGAGTAGATGCTGGTCCACTCGCCCATATCCTTGGCGATCAACGCCGGCTCGCCGTTATCCTGCAGCACACCGAGGATCTCGTAGCTGCTGTCGAGCTTGGAGGCGTCGCCATAGATGATCGGCGACTGATTGTAAGCCGTGAGCGAGGTCTCGACGCCGTATACCTCACCGGTCAGACCGTTGGTGAGGTAACCGAGCTCGTCGGTCTTGTCGCTTTCATCGGTGACGATCACCTTCTGCGTACCGTAACGCTCCTCCAGCACCATCGGGATGCCGGTCAGCGCGGACATCATGTCGATATCGTTGACGTCGCCGTCGGTAACGCCGTTGGCGTACACCCACACCACGATCTTGCCGTCCTTCTTGAGATTCCGGTCGATGGCCGCTTTCTCTTCGGCGGTCAGCTCGTAGGCGGAGAAGATGATGTTGATCTTATGATCCTCTACCTTATCGTCCACCAGTGAGGAGATCAGATAAACGTCGAAGATATCGCCGATGCGGTGCAGCTCTTTACGCTGCATACGGTAACCGTTGTACGCCAGGATCTGCGCCGACTTGGAATCGAAGTTACGCGTGAAGTACGGCGTAAACTCCTCGTCGATGTAATAGGCAACCTCGCCGGTGAGATCCTTGCTGAGGTACTGCGAAATATCCCATTCCTCGCGGATCTCCTGCGACAGCTGATAGAACTGATCGTCATCGAACCAGCCGCCCTGCATATCGAACATCCACAGACCGTTGCCGGAGACCATCGCGTTGGCGGTGTTCTTCTTCAGCTGGTCGAGGAATTCCTCCATGGTGCGGGTAGCGCCGACGCCGTGGTCATCCGAAGCATCCCAGCTGGATGCGAAGGTGCGGATGAGCGACGAACGGTGGTCTTCTTCGATGACCGCCATCTTGCCGTAGGACTGAATGGTATCCTGCGCACCCATGAACGTATCGGACACACCGAAGTCACGCTCCGAATACGAGGCCGGCGACACGAAGAAGTCGTAGGTATCGTCGCGGAGAATGCGGGTGAAGGAGGTGTGCTGTGCGGAGATATCCTGCGCACCGGCACCGGCAAACAGATAGCCGTTGTAGCAGCTGAGCAAGCGCGTACCGCCCAGCGTCTCGTCGATAATGTGACCCCAATAGAGGTAGTTATCGGTGATGGCATCCATCAGATACTGGTTCTGGTCGCGGATCTGCTGCTCCTTGCCACGGTTGAGGTTAAGGAAGGTCGCGTCGTTGCCGGTGGTCTTGCGGTACTCCACCTGCTCGGTGAAGGTCAGCGGACGCACCTTGGACTGGCTGATATGGTTGTACCACTGCGGCAGTACACGATCGTACACCGCGTTTTCGCCCATACCGGCATAGGCATCCCAATCGTAGTCCACGTAATCGTGGAAGGTGGTGATGCTGTCGTCGCCCCAGGCTTCCTGCAGCGCTTCCACCGTGCCGTATTTCTCCTCCAGCCAGGACTGGAAGCCCTTGATAAACGGCTCACTGAAATCCGGGAAGTAGGTTAGAGCGCTGTTGCCCCAATACATACCTTCAAACGACGTACCGCAGGTGACCTGAATATCGATCACGCGGTTGTAATAGGCTTCGCCCTTCATGTGCTCCATGAGCAGGCGGATGACCTCACCGGCCTCCTTCATAAAGGTCTCGGAGGCGAAGGACTGCGACTCGGCGTATTTGCTGAAGGTGCCGTTTTCGTTGCTGACAAGCACGCGGTCCTCCGGGTGCTTATCAAACCACCACATCGGCGCAAACACTGCCACCTGCACGCACAGGTAAGCATCCGGGTTGTTGGCAAGCGTTTCGTAGATCGGATCGTCCCACGCTTCGTAGTCGATCACGCCGTCCGCCGGCCAGCACATATCCATGGAGTTCTTACCCAGACCGCCCTGACGCACCGTGTAAACGTCGATGCCGGAGTTGATCATGGCAGGCTCGTAGTCCCAAGTGAAGCTGTTGTGGTCGGGACGCGAATACGCATAGTAGGACACGATCTCGCCGTTGACCTTGATGGTGGGCGCACCGTTTTCGGTGACCATCTCCACCTGCGTATCTTCTGCAACCACTTCATTTTCCAGCTCAAAGCTGATGAACTTGTTATCGGTGATATCTTCATTCTTGATCGAAATGAAGGTATCGTCCCATTGCAGGGTGTATTTGCCGCTTTCCAGATAACCCGGAACGCGCATCTGGAACTTGACGGTGAATTCCTTGCCGACCGGCCACATAGTCATATCGGTGTTGGTGATCGGCGTCAGCGAACCGGACGAGACCTCGTTGACCGAGTTTTTCACCCAGATCGCCGCCTTCAGCGGAACGTTGGTGGTCAGCGCTTCATCGAGGATCATGCTCAGCTCGAAGACGAACACGCCGTCGTTGACGGTGGCATCCGCACCCACCATATCCGTGATGGTGATGAAGTTGCGGCTGTAGATCGAAGCGGTGTAGAAGATGTTACCCCACGGGCTGCAGGGCGGCACACCGAACGATTTACAGGTGGACCACTTGCCGGTGACCGGAGCACCGCTGACCGTCACCATCTGATAATCGACCGATTTCCAATCGTTGCCGTTGGCATCGTTGGCCGGCTCACTCTTTCTGTTCTTCGGATCGTCGGTCTTGAACGACTTGGTCATCGCGCGGTCGGACACGACCTGCAGCTCGTTGCCGTTTTTCAGCGTCCATTTACCGTCGTACAACAGACCGCACTCGGACACGTTATTGAACACCTTGAAGGCAAAGACGTTCTTGCCCTTCTTCAGCAGGCTCTCCCCTTCTGCGAGATCGCCGCCGCCAGCCAGATAGATGATCTGCACCTCCGACCACGAGTCGGCGGTGGTGTCGAGGTTGTTGTACACCTCCACGCCGTTGACGTAGAAAGCAAACTTATCGTCCGCGGTGACCTGCACCGGGGCGTAGGCCGCTTCGTCCGCCAGATCGAACTCGTAGCGGAAGTAGCGGTATTCCTGCTGGGATTCCTTGTAATCCTCGTTGTACCAGATCCACTGGCCGGACCACGCGCCCTGCGTGATCGGCAGGCCGGTCTGCAGGAACATGACGTTATCCACGTCCACCGTGCCGGCACCCTCCAGACCGATGGAAACAGAGGTATAAGTGACGCTCGGCGCGATGAAGTCAAGCACAAACTCGCCCCAGTCACCGTCGGTCGGCGACAGGTCGATCTCGCGGGTACGACCGGCCACTTCCACACCGTTGAAGTTGTAGAAGGTGAGCTTCAGTTTGGCTACCTCGCTGGCGCGGTAACGGCCGATGACCTGATACTGATAGTTGGTGGATACCGCCGTGGTGGTGAACTTCAGATAGTTCTCGCCGCCGGTAGCGGTCAGACGACCGTAATCGGCGTAGTACTCGTTCTGCAGCTCGCCGTTGCCATCGAAATAGCTGTAGGCGTTATCGTCCTTATCGTAGTCGGCATCCTCCGGCTTATTCTCAACGGTGAAGTCGGCCGAGCCGGACAGGCTCTCAAGCTCCCAACCGGCGATCTTGCCGGTGTGATCCACGGCGTGGAACTCGCTGTGGGCAACAATGTTGACCGCTGCATCCGCCACACGCTCGGTATCCATGACCATGCCGACGAAAATATCGTCGATCCACAGATCGCCGCCGCCCGGCCCGAAGTAGAACTGCAGCGAAGCATATTTCGCACCGGCCGGAATGACCGTGCGGGTGTATACCTGCGACCACTCGTCACGGGTGGCGCTACTGTTAAGCGTGACCTGACGACCGTCGTTATACGCATGTGCCTGACCGACGCGTGCCAGCTTTTCGCCGTTCGCATCGTAGAAGTACATGCGCATCTTCACGTTGGAGGTAGACGGCGCATTGGCCGACATCATCCAGAACGAGAATTCGTAGACCTGACCCTCGGTCACCGCAAACAAGGCAGCGGAATCGAGGTGCGACAGCTGCATTTCGCTATCCGAATGGACCTTCATGCTCTGCTTGCCGTCGTGGAATACGGACGTGTCGATGGACAGCGCCGCCTCCATATCACGGGCAACCGACAGATACCAGCCATCCGGAATACCGTCGCTGTTATGGTCGTTTTCAAAGTCCATATTGGTGGCGAGCTCTTCCTCCGGCAGTTCGCGGATCTGCAGATTGTCGAAGATGAACTCACATTCGCCGCGCGCCGCAAAGCGCAGGTCGACGTAGTGTTTTGCCAACCCGAACTTGGTGGTAGCGCGGAAGGTGAAGCGCACCTGCTGCCACGCGGAGGTATCTTCCAGCAGACCAAACTGCTGATACACGCCGTTCGGCGAGGAATATTGGGATTTGGAATACTGTTTATCCGACCACTGGATGACCTCCAGCCAGCCGTTACCCTGTGCAGAGCCGTTGACCTTGCCCCAATAGCTGATCTCGTAGGTCTTGCCCGGCTCGATCTCGACAAACTGCGACACCGCTTCGATGTAACGCTGCGATTGCGGCAGCTCCTCGTAGTTGTTCTCCGGGAAGGTCAGCATACCGGCCAGATCGCCGGCAATGCCGGACGGCGAGGCGACGGTGGTGAAAGTACCGCCCGGATGACCGCCGCGCGACCAGTTGGCCGGTGCGGTGCCAACAACGCCGGCCTGGAAGTCGAAGTTGCCACCGATGCCGGTGGTCTTGAACAGCTCCATCGTAGCGCAGTCGATATCGATAACCGCTTCGCCTTCCCCATCGTACAGGAAGATGGCGACCGATGCGGCCTCGACACCGTTGGCATCAAACCACAGCTCGATTTTCTGCCAGCCGTCGGTATTGGCCAGCTTGACGTCTGTGCTGCTGTAAGCACCCGACGGAATAGCCAGATAGTTTCCGTTGGCATCCTTTTCCTGACGGGTGATCATCACACGCAGGTTGCGGTTGCGGGCCGCCTCGTTTGCCTTGACGTAGAACGCCAGATGATAAGAAGCGTTCGGCTGCGGCAGGATGCAGGACGCGGAAGAGATACCGAAGTAGCCGCCGGCATCAATGACCGTATCGTTCGCAATCACGCGGCCGAAGCCCTGCGTACCGTTAAAGCCGAGCTCATCCTCGTGATAGTCGAAGTCGCCGGCGCTCTTGTAGTTGACGGTTTTCCACGTTGCAAAATCGCGATAGGAGAAATCACCGTTCTTGAGCAGGGCATCGTCGACGATCGGCGCCACTTCTTCCAGCGTGACATCGTCGATATAGCCGCAGCCGTTGAGCTCGTTGTTATAGAAGTCGAAACGGACGGACGCTGCGCCCTCCGCCGCCGTGAAGCGTGCCACCATGCGTTTCCAATCCTGATCGCCGTTGACGTAGGTGATGTTATACTGCTTAGAGGCGATCACGCTGCCTTTTTCGTTGAACTGGTACACGGCCACGTATACCTGGCCGCCACCTACGATCTTGTGATAGTAGGTCAGCAGATACTCCTGCCCCGGCTCGACCGAAACGGTCTGCGATGCACACTGCACGATATTGGTGTCGCGGCGGTCGAGCAGCAACGCCTTGTTGCCGCCGTGCACCGGATCGGTGGAGATCTTCAGCTCGCCGTTGCCCTGCTTCGCCCAGAAGCGGAGATCCTGCTCGAAATCGCCGTTGAGCAGACCTTCATAGGCGGCCTCGGCAGTTTCGGTGACAGCCAGATCATCAAACCACACCACACCGAAGTTACGCGGATCAGCACCGCCCTGCGTAACCAGGTCGATACGCAGTTGTTCGGCACCCTCACCAGCGGCGATGATGTAGTCGTCCGATTTCCAATCGGTCGATGCCGTGAGGCCAATGGTCTTCTTTGATAGCGTGTTGCCGGATGCGTCCAGCACCGTCAACACGTATTCGACAACCGGCGTACCGGTCGTTTTATAGGAATAATTGAATTTATAATTCTTACCGGCTTCGATCTTGAGAAGCGGGTTGACGTTGGTGTAGGCGTAGTAGTTGGTCGTGCCCTCCACCGGCTGGCTGTGATCCAGCTTGATAGAGCCGGGCTCGGTCAGACCGACGGTGCCGTCCCACGTCACGTTGACGCCGATGACGTTCCAGCCGTTCACGTTTCTGTCAAAGTTGGCTTCGTGACCTTGGTCGATGAGCAGGTTGCCGGTCGGGACGATCTCGTAAACCGAGATGTCGTCCAGCCAATAGGTAGAACCGGCATGCGCCTTGAAACCAAACGAGATCGCGCCGTCGGCTGCCGCCGTCCAGCGATAGGTGTACTGCACCCAGCCGTTTGCGGCGGTCACTTTGGCGATCGGCTCTACCCAGCCGCCGGTGGCCGTGCCGTTGCCGGCCATGTACGCCACGCCGCTAAAGCCGGCCGCCGCGTTGGTGACGTTGGCAAAGAAGGACAGCTCGTAGGTCTTGCCGCCGGTCACGTTGATGCTCGCCGACTGCACGTACGACGAAACAACGCTCATTACACCGTTTTCGGCAATATTGCTGCCGGTCTGCAGGTTAAAGCCCGGGATGGTCGTACCGGACAGCACAGCGTTGGACAGATCGCCGTTTAACTGCAGGTTGGTCTGGCCGGACGGCAGGTATACACCGCCACCTTCCATGGTGGTATGGTCTACCGGGCCCTTCCATACGACCTCAAATAGCGAGATATCGTCCATGTAAATCACGCTGCCGGCATGGGCCTTGAAGCCGAAGGACACGATGCCCGTTTCCTTCGCCACCCACGTATAGGTGAAGTGCTCCCAGCCGGTGGTGGTGGAAGTCAAGCTCCAGATCGGCTCTTTCCAACCGCCGGTCTCGGTGCCGGCACCGGTCATGAAGGCGTTGGCGCTCATACCCGAAGCGGCCGTATCCACCCACACGTAGGCAGACAGCGTATATTTCTTGCCGGCGGTGACGTTGACGTTGGCCGACTGCACGTAGCTGGTGGTCAGCTTGAGCATACCGTCCTCGATCACGTTGCCTGCCGCCTGCAGGTTGTAACCCGGAATGGCGTTACCGTTGCGGTTGGCATCTGCAAACGTACCGTTAACAGACAGGTCCACCGCTTCTTCCGGCAGGTACTGACCGCCGCCTTCCATGGCGGTATGGTCTTCCGGACCGCTGGACACGACCTCAAACAGCGAAATATCGTCCATGTAGATCACGCTGCCGGCATGGGCCTTGAAGCCAAAGGACACGATATCGGTGTTCTTAGCCGTCCAGGTATAGGTATAGTGAATCCATTCGCCGGTAGCACCCTTCACCTGCCAGATCGGCTCTTTCCAACCGCCGGTCTCGGTACCGCCACCGGTCATAAAGGCGTTAGCGCTCAGATTGGCCGCCGCCGAGCTGATCCACACGTAGGCAGACAGCGTATATTTCTTGCCGGCGGTGACGCTGACGTTGGCCGACTGCACGTAGCTGGTGGTCAGCTTGAGCATACCGTCCTCGATCACGTTGCCTGCCGCCTGCAGGTTGTAACCCGGAATGGTGTTACCGTTGCGGTTATCGTTTTCAAAG
>JAFUPS010000225.1 GCA_017481085.1 Clostridia bacterium
ACCCATGCCGAGCTGATCGTACCGGCCGCCGATGAAGCCGGTCTGCGCAACGGTATTGCCAACCTGTAGGACGTGTGGAACATGGGAACACTGCCGCCGCAGTACGCCGATCGCACGGTGGTGGAGGGCAGCACGGTCACGCTGGGCAATACTACGTTCACTACGTGGCACACCCCCGGCCATACCCCCGGCAGTTGTTGCTATCTTGCCGGCGATACGCTGTTTTCCGGCGATACCGTCTTTGCCGGCGGCGGCTACGGCCGCACCGATCTGCCGGGTGGTGACGAGTTGACCATGCAGCGCACGCTCGCGCGGTTGGAAACCGCTTTGCCACGCCCCGTTACCGTCTATCCCGGTCACGGACCGTCGTTTATCTGGAGGTGATTTCGTGGTTCTTGTTTTGCAAGGTCACGATTTCCATTTTGAAACCGAAAATATCTGTCGGCTGTTTCTGCCGCAGGAAAAAATACTCACCGTGCGGGAACGCCCAATCGAAGCGGAGGGCGTGATCGCCACCGCCACCGTCAGCGAAACCGCCGCCGGTGCGGATATTCGTTGCACGCTGGAGCTGGACGATTTCTGCGAAAGCGAGACCGCACATATCGCCGCCGGCACACCCGACTATACCACCGCCTGCGAGCTGGCCACCGCCACCGCGCTGTACCGGCTGTTTGTGCGGTTGTTTGGGCAAGGGCAAAGCTGGGGCGTGGTGACCGGCGTCCGTCCGGTCAAGCTGCTGCGCAGCAAGATTGCGGAGCTGGGCGAACAAGCGGCACTCAAGTGGTTTTCCGAAGTCATGCTGGTCAGCGACCGCAAGTTAGCGCTGGCACGCCGTACGTGGGAGGCCGAAAACAAGCTGCTGGCAATGTCGCGTCCCGATTCGTTTTCGCTGTACGTATCCATTCCGTTTTGTCCCACGCGGTGCGATTATTGCTCGTTCGTGTCTCACACCACCGAGCGTTCCACCAAGCTCATCCCCACCTACGTGGAGTTGCTGCAGGAGGAATTGCGCGTCACCGCCGCGGTTGCGCGTGAGCTGGGGCTGCGGCTGGAAACTGTGTATTTCGGCGGCGGCACTCCCACCTCGCTGACCGCCGAACAACTGACCGCCCTGCTGGCCACCGTCGAGCAGGCATTCGACTTATCCCACCTGCGCGAATACACGGTGGAGGCCGGACGCCCCGATACCGTGACGGCAGACAAGCTGCGTGCCATCCGCGCCGCCGGTGTGGACCGCATCAGCATCAATCCACAGACTCTGCACGACCACGTGCTGCAAAACATCGGGCGGCGACATACCACCGCGCAATTTTACGAAGCCTTTGACCTGGCACGACAAGTCGGTTTCCCCCATATCAACACCGACCTCATCGTGGGATTGCCGGGTGATACGCCGGAGGGCTTTGTGCAAACGCTGGACGGTATTCGGGCATTGCGGCCGGAAAACGTCACCGTGCACACCCTTTCGATGAAGCGCGCCTCCAATCTGGTGGTGCGGCATCTGTCCGATTACTCCGGCGGCGAACAAGCCGCCGCCATGTCCGCCTATGCCGACAGCGCCTTGACCGGCGATGGCTATCATCCGTATTACCTCTACCAGCAGGCACGCATGGTGGGCAATCAGGAAAACGTCGGTTGGTCGTTGCCCGGTCACGATGGGCTGTATAACGTGTGGATCATGGACGAAACGCAGACCATTCTGGCTTGCGGTGCGGGTGGTAGCACCAAGCTGAAGCAGCCGGACGGTCCGCACATCGAGCGCATTTTTAACTACAAATTCCCGTATGAGTACAACGATCGGTTTGCGGAACTGATCGCCCGAAAGGACGGTATCCGGGAATTTTATCAACGCTATCCCCTACGGTAACCCCTATTTGGTAGGGAGCGACGCCCTCGTCGCTCCGCTAAGCAATCACCGAAAATAGAGATTCCCACAATAACGTTCTACGGTAACCCCCACTTTTTCAGAGGAAGAGGAGGCTCCCCTATGAAGATCAAAACCAAAACCTTATCGTACGATCAAGTCATGGCGCTGCCGAGACCGGCGCACAAGCGTCCGTTGCGCCCCAATCTGCTGTTCCGCACGCTGGTGCGTGTGCTTTCACAGTTCGACTTGATGGCGGCACGCTTCCGCTTCACCGGCTCGCTGCCGGATGAACCGGCGCTGGTGCTGATGAATCACTCCAGCTTCATAGACCTCAAGATCGTATACCGCATTTTGTATCCGCGGCCGTTCGGCATCGTGTGCACGTCCGACGGATTTGTGGGCAAAAACTGGCTGATGCGTCAGATCGGCTGCATCCCCACGCGCAAATTCGTCAGCGATCTGCCGCTCATCAGCGATATCCGCTATCTGCTGAAGGAGAAGCAGACCAGCGTGCTCATGTACCCCGAAGCCAGCTACAGCTTCGACGGCAAGGCCACGCCGTTGCCGCGCCGCTTGGGCGTGATCTTCAAAAAGCTGGACGTGCCGATCGTGTTTATCCGCACCTACGGCGCGTTCACGCGTGATCCGCTGTATAACGGCCTGCAACTGCGCAAAGTGCCGGTGCGTGCCACGGTGGAAACGCTGCTCTCGCGCGAGGACCTCAAGACCAAATCGGTGGAGGAAATCGACGAGATACTCGATACCGCGTTTGATTTCGACCACTTCGCATGGCAAAAGGAAAACAACGTCGAAGTGCACGAGAGCTTCCGCGCCGACGGTCTGGAGCGCATTCTCTATCGCTGTGCGCATTGCGGCACCGAAGGACACATGGAAGGCAAAGGCACCACCCTCACCTGCCACCATTGCGGTAAGGTACATAAAATGGACGCGCTGGGGCAGCTTCACGCCACCGACGGCGATACGCGGTTTGCGCATATCCCGGATTGGTATGCATGGGAGCGCGACGAAGTCCGCAAGGAGCTGGAATCCGGCACGTATCTGCTGGATACGCCGGTCGAGATCGCCATGATGGTGGACTATAAGGCGATCTACCGCGTGGGTAGCGGACGGCTGGTGCACGATGCCAACGGCTTCACGCTCACCGGCTGCGACGGCAAGCTGAATTATACGCAAAAGCCGCAGTCGTCCTATGGCTTGTACGCCGATTATTTCTGGTATGAGATCGGCGACGTCATTTGCATCGGTGATAAAAACGCCTTGTATTATTGCTTCCCGCCGGCCGGCGTACCGGTAGCCAAAGCACGCCAAGCCGCAGAAGAATTATTCAAACTCACCCGCACCACACGCACTCCGCGCCCCACCCCATCCGAAGCGTAGAAAATGCTTGACTTAAGCCGCCGGGCAATAAACGGAGAAAGAAGATCGTTATGAATAAAGTAATAAAACGAATCCTAATTGTTGCCCTGGCTGTGTGGGCGGTTTTGGCGACGTTTCTTTTTGTGGTAGCGTTGTCTGTTTGTTATGATTTGTCGGATAAGAAGGTGGCGACCGAGAAAGAGCTGGCGTCGTTGCAAAAGGACTATGAGTATTTATCGGCAGAACGCGGTGGTATGAACTTGCGAAAAGTCGAGCGAACATTTAAAGACGAAAGGAAATAATTATGATTAAGAGAACAAAAAGAGGCTGGCTTATTGCTGTGGCGATTGTTGCCGTCTGTGTTGTAGTGATTTTTATCAGCACCAACTACTATCGGATCGCGTGGGAACGGTTTTTCGAGGTCGAGTATGTGGGGGCCGGTGATTTGCCTGGCATTGAGTACGACGAATACGAGGTCAAGAACATATCGGGGCAAACTGTTCGTCTGGTGAGCATGGTCGTAGAATTAAAGCCGATTGGAGGCTGGGCACATAAACCGATCGAGGGGCAATTTCTTGTTGCAACCAGTCTGGCTCCCGGCGAGAGCGACAAAATCAAAATATACGATTATATGATCGACAACCTTGTAGAACGAGAAGGGGAAAATCCATCATATTACTATAGTGGTTATGATATAGTCGGCTTCGAGTGGGACTAAAAATTTAAGAATATTCCGAAAAAAACATTGATATTTCGG
>JAFUPS010000226.1 GCA_017481085.1 Clostridia bacterium
GCCAATAACGGCGGTGTGGCCGGTGATCAGTATGAAAATGAAAACTTCCCTGTTTGGGCGCACTACGGCAATAAACGGTGGAGCTGGGGATATCGGCAACCGGAAAAGGGATTGCATTTGCTGGAGCGATTAGCCCCCGGCATTTTCCTCACACCCTTGATGCAGGACGTGGATAACAACCGCAAATTCTTCAGCGGATCGCCCAAGGGCGAGTTCGATTTTCTGCCGGTGCAGGCAAGCGCCGATTGCATGGGCGAGTATTCGCTGTTGCTGATGCTGGATTGGCATACCATGAAAGCAGACGGAGAGGACTACCGCAAGCTGCTGACCTACGTACAGGAGGGTGGCACGGTATTCGCGAGTGTTCCGCAGTTTACCACACGCACCGACCGCGAATTCTTGTCAGATATGGCCGATCTGCAACTGTATAACGGCGGCGATCTGCGCGAGCTGTGCGGCGTGCGTATAGGCGATCGCGATTCTGAGGAAGTGGATGGCGCTGTGTTCTGCGGTGAATGGGCGGCGTATACGCCTGCGCCTTACGAGGGGATTCGCCGTCCCAACACGCACGAACAAGAGGACGGTCCTTGCTATCCGGCTGAGGTAGAATTGTGCGGTGCGACGGTGTTGGCCACCGATCGCGGCGGTTGTCCGTTGCTGGTCAAGCATACGGTAGGCAAGGGGCAGGTATATCTGCTGTGCACCTATGCCTATCCCGGTCACGAGGCATTGAAGGCGTTTCTGCCGGCGGTGATCGACCGTTTGGTAGCCACTCACGCCGAAACGGCGGTGCGACTTAGCGGTGATTGCGACGACGTGTATATGGCGGTATGGGGCGAAGCCGGTCAGCCGGATAAGCTGTATCTCCTGAACACCGACTGGACGGTAGCCGGCAACCAAAAAGCCGTTACCGTCAGCACGGCAACCGCTACCGGCACCTTCCCGGTGACCGAGGGCGATATGCGGGAGATCACGTTACTTCCGGGTGGATTCCTCTGGACCGAGGATACCGACGCCTCGTTGACCAAGACGGAAGAAGGCGGATACTCGTTGTGCTGCATGAAGGATACCTGCTTGCGCGTGCAGGGGGGTGTTGTAATTACGGTAGATGAGCTTCCCTTTGCGGATGGCGAGATGGTCTCTGCCGGTAATCATAGGGTATGTCTTGTAGACCGATGAGAGATAAAACCTCGGCTGGAGTTATGTACAACTTCATCCGAGGTTTTCTATTGGAAGGTTTTTTACAAAAACTGACAAAAATTTACCACAAAGTCTTGCGATGGATGAAGTAACCATGTATAATAAGTAGCATAGCAGAGAGGAGTGTGCGGCATGGGGCAACTGTATATTGTGTCCGGTCCGTCTGCGGTGGGCAAGGATACGGTTTTTCAACATCTGCGCGAGCGGATGACGGTGGGCAAGGTCGTGACGGTGACGACGCGTGACCCTCGCCCCGGTGAGGTGCACGGCGTGCATTATTACTTCACCGATATCGAGACCTTCCGCGCCCGTATTGCGGAGGGAGCGTTTGCGGAATACAACTGCTACACCGGCAAGTATTACGGCACTCTCAAAGAAGAAATCAACCGCTTGCTCGGCGAATACGCTCACGTGATTGCGGTGTTGGACGTTAACGGTGCCACCAACATCAAGGCCTGCTATCCGGATGCGGTGACGGTGTTTATCGAGCCGCCGACGGTGGAGGATCTCAAGCGGCGCATTGTGGCGCGCGGCGCGGAAACGCAGGAGCAGATCGACAAACGCCTGACCGTTGCGCTGGAGGAACTGGCGCGCAAGGGCGAGTTTGACCATTGCCTGGTCAACGACGTGGCCGAAAACTGTGCCGATAAGCTCGCCGCTATTTTAACCAGATAAACCAAAACGCCATCCCGACGGGGATGGCGTTTTTTATGCGGAGCGAAGGGCGATTACGAAAGTAAAAATGCGGTTTTACCGCTTGATAATTGCCGGGGACTATGATATACTATAGTAATCGACGGCCGTTTGCGGAAACGGCGGAAAAAACGGAAGGAAGTGAAGTTCAAAATGGCCAGAGGAATGTTACTTGCAGGGGTCGATGAGGAGGAACTTCGCCCGGACCCAAAACCCGAGGAGCCGAAAACGCCCAAAGGGAAATGGGAGAATTTCTGGTTTTATCATAAGTGGCACGTACTGATCGGTCTGCTCGTTGCCGCAGTTGTTACGTTTTGCGTGGTGGACGTTGTCACCAAGGTCCATCCGGACTACAGTGGTATGATCCTCACCGCCGATCCGGTGCTATATGAGTATAAGCAAGGCATGGACGAGCTGTTGCTTTCCTACGCGGAGGATGTGAACGAGGATGGCAAGCTGCGTGTGAATGCCGAGCTGTTGCCGATCGGTCGGGAGGGGGATAATCCCACCGAGCTGACCGCGACCTACCTGACCAAGATGCGTGTGCTGATAGCCGACGATACCACCAAGCTGGTGATCGTGGATAAGGATACGTTTGACACGCTGGGTATGGATTATATCGAGCGCGGGCTGTCGTTCTATGCGCCGCTGGACGTGGACGATCCGAACTACAACACGGAATACCATTATTGGGATTGGTACGGCAGCGAATGGCAACAGAGCGAATGGGGCCAGCAGTTCCCCGAGCACTTGTATTTCGGCGTGCGGCCGTATCTTAGCGACGAGCCGAAGGAACGCGAGGTCAAAGCCTTTGAAGCGGCTAAGACCTTTGTGAAAAATCTGATCAAACAGACACCGCCGCAAACCACGGCGGTGCCGGTCGAGTGACATATAGGAGGAATTCCCCAATGCGTAGTGATTTATTGAAAGAGGGCATTTCGCGTGCGCCGCACCGTTCGCTGCTCAAGGCGCTCGGTCTGACCGATGCGGAGATGAAGCGTCCGTTTGTGGCGGTGGTGTGCTCCAAGAGCGATTTCATCCCCGGGCACGCGCACCTCAACACCATTGCCGAGGCGGTGGAGGCCGGTATCCGCAATGCCGGCGGTGTGCCGTTCCGTTTTGACACTATCGGCGTATGTGACGGTCTGGCGATGAATCATAAAGGCATGAAATACTCGCTCAGCTCGCGTGAGCTGATTGCGGATTCGATCGAGATCATGCTTACCGCCCATCCGCTGGATGCGGTAGTGTTTATCCCCAACTGCGATAAGATCGTACCCGGTATGCTGATGGCGGCGTGCCGTCTGAATCTGCCGTCCATCTTCGTGTCCGGCGGCCCGATGATGCCCGGCCGTGACTTAAGCGGCGGTCGCATGGGCCTTTCGGAGATGTTTGAAGCGGTAGGTGCTACGGCGGCCGGCAAGATCACCGAGTGCGAGCTGCACCGTCTGGAAGAGAGTGCTTGCCCGGGCTGCGGTTCTTGCTCGGGTATGTATACTGCCAACTCCATGAACTGCCTGACAGAGGCTATCGGTATGGCGTTGCCGGGCAACGGCACCATTCCGGCGGTACACGCCGCCCGTGTGCGTTTGGCTAAAATGACCGGTGAACGCGTGATGGAGCTGCTGAAAGAAAATATCCGCCCGAGCGATATCCTCACCGAAAAAGCGTTTGATAACGCCCTGCGTGCGGATATGGCAATCGGCTGCTCCAGCAACACGGTGTTGCACATTCTGGCTGTGTCCTACGCGGCCGGTAAACCGATCTCGCTGAAGCATATCGACGATATCGGCAAGACGACGCCGCAGATCTGCAAGCTCAATCCGGCGTCTTCGGTGTTTATTACCGACCTCAACGACGTCGGCGGTATTCAGTCGATGCTCAAAGAGCTGGATAAGAAATCGCTCATTCACCGCGATGCGCTGACGGTCAGCGGTACGGTGGGCGAGCGCGTGGATGCTGCTCCGGATGCGGATGGCGATATCATCCATTACATCGATACGCCCATTCGTGCGGATGGCGGTATTGCCGTGCTGTTTGGCAATCTGGCCGAAAACGGCTCGGTCGTCAAGCAGGGCGCGGTAGCTCCCGAAATGATGCAGCACACCGGTCCGGCTCGCGTGTTTGACAGCGAG
Organism: Clostridia bacterium; assembly: GCA_017481085.1. GTDB lineage: Bacteria > Bacillota > Clostridia > Oscillospirales > Acutalibacteraceae > RGIG426. The sequence continues at coordinate 4,029 of JAFUPS010000226.1, forward strand.
GAACAGGCTAACGACGCCATTCTCGGCGGCAAGATCAAGGCCGGTGACGTGGTGGTGATCCGTTACGAGGGCCCGAAGGGTGGTCCGGGTATGCGCGAAATGCTGTCCCCGACCTCCAACATCATCGGCATGGGGCTGGGCACCAGTGTGGCGTTGATCACTGACGGTCGTTTTTCGGGTGCGACGCGCGGTGCGAGCATCGGGCACGTATCGCCCGAAGCGGCCGCCGGCGGTACCATTGCGCTGGTGGAGGACGGCGATATGATCGCCGTGGATATCCCCGGCCGCAAGCTGGAGCTGTTAGTAGACGAGCAGACGCTGGCGGCTCGCCGTGCGGCGTGGAAAGCGCCGGAGCGTGAGCTGACCGGCTACAACCGCCGCTATGCGCAGCACGTAACCGACGCCGCCACCGGCGCGGTGTTTGAAGACCTGCTGTAATACGTAAAAAAGAACCTCCGCAAGGCTAAGCCTTGCGGAGGTTTTGTTTTGCTTCTTATTTCTCGATGGTATACAGCAGGCCACCGGCGAGCAGGATCTGCGCCTGACGCTCGGTGAGCGTATTGGGCAGCGCATAGGTCTCGCCACGGGTGACGTTGACCAGCTCGAAATCCGTGCCGTCGGTGAGGTGACGGCGCACGTTGGTGAGGCGGAGCGTATCGCCGCTTTCGATGCGGTCGTAGTCGGCCGGATCGGCAAAGGTCAGCGGCAGGATACCGGCGTTGATGTGGTTGGCGACGTGAATTCGCGAAATCGTCTGCACAAACTCCGCTTTGATGCCGATGTGCAGCGGTGCCAGCGCCGCGTGCTCACGCGAGCTTCCCTGGCCGTAGTTGTTACCGCCGACGATAAAGCCCTTACCGGCCTGTTCGCAACGCGACGGGAAGGTCGGATCGCAGCGTGTGAAGCAATGCTGCGAGATGGCCGGAATGTTGGAGC
>JAFUPS010000227.1 GCA_017481085.1 Clostridia bacterium
AAACGCAGTGGTTTCCCGTGCTCAGACCGCGGTGGAGATCCCGATCGAGGATGCTCCGCGCGTGACGGCTGCGCAGGCCAAGGCGGATATCGACATCGTGGTAGAGGATTAACCGATGGCGGATCATAAGATCACCGCGCTGCGTAAGCAGCGCGGTTCCTTGTATGTAGTAGAGCGTGAGGACGAGCCGACCGTCGAGCTGGACCGTCGCACGCTGGATGAAAACGGCATTGCCGTTGGCAGCGAGCTGACCGATGCGGAGTGGGAGATGCTGTGCGCTCTGTCTGCCGCCAACCGCTGTCGCGAGCGTGCTTTATGGCTGCTGTCACAGCGCGATTACTCCCGCCGCGAATTGGAGCGTAAGCTGCGTGACGTTGCGGACCGTGAGCAGGCGGCGCGCACCGCCGATCGCATGGTCGAGCTGGGATTGGTGAATGACGGGCGATACGCCGAGCGGCTGGCGAGAGAATACTGTTTGGTCCGTCGTTACCCGGCGCGCCGTGCCGCGCAGAAAATGATGGAAAAGGGACTTTCGCGCGAGGTGATCGAGCTGGCGTTGGAAACGGTTTCTGCCGACGACGTGCAGCAAGCACTTGCACATTTGAAGAAACTGTGCTATACTGATACGGATAACGAAGAAACGCGGCGCAAGCTGCGCGATAAGCTGGTGCGGTATGGGTTTTCGTACGAAACGGTCAAAACCGCCGTCCGCTTACTTGAAGAGGAAGGGATATGAGTCCGTGTCTGTGAATTTTACCGTTGGGATGGTGTCGCTCGGCTGCCCGAAAAACCAAATGGATGCCGAGCTGATGCTGGCTAAGCTGCAGGCTGCCGGTATTCCCATCAAAGCCGATGCCGCGTTGGCTGATGTGGTGATTATCAATACCTGCGGCTTTATTGCCGATGCCAAGCAAGAATCCATCGAGCAGATATTGGAATTTGCCCAGTTGAAAAAGGAAGGGCAGATCAAAAAGATTTTGGTGACCGGCTGTATGGCGCAACGCTATCAGCAGGAGGTAGCCGATGAGCTGCCCGAATGCGACGGTGTGATCGGCCTTGGTGCCAATGATGATATCGTTGAGACGGTCAAGCGTGTGATGCAGGGCGACCGCGTCACCGCGTTCCCCGATACGGCTTGCTGGTCGTTGGACGGTGACCGCGTGCAGACCACGCCGTCCTTTTTTGCTTACCTGCGCATTGCGGACGGTTGCAACAACTGCTGTACCTACTGTGCCATTCCGCACATCCGTGGCAAATTCCGCAGTCGCACTATCGAAAGCATTGTAGCCGAGGCAACGACCCTGGCCGAAAACGGCGTGCGCGAGTTGGTGCTGGTGGCGCAGGACACCACTATGTACGGCATTGATCTGTACGGCGAGGTCCGCTTGCCACAGTTGCTTCGTGAGCTGTGCAAGATCGAAAAGCTGCATTGGATCCGTATGCTGTATTGCTATCCGGAGCGTATTACCGAGGAACTGCTGGATACTATGGCCGCCGAGCCGAAGCTGGTGAAATATCTGGATATGCCTATCCAGCATGCCAGCGGTGCGGTGCTGCGTGGCATGAACCGCCCGGGCGATGCCGAAACGCTTTCCGCGCTGATGACACACATCCGCGAAAAGCTGCCGGGTGTGGTGCTGCGCACCACCGTCATGGTCGGTTTCCCGGGTGAAACGGACGAGGATTTCGAAACGCTGTGTGCATTTCTCAAAACGGCACAGTTTGAGCGTCTTGGCTGCTTTGCCTATTCCGCCGAGGAGGGCACCGTGGCCGGGGAGATGAATAACCAGATTTCCGAAAAAATCAAGGAAAAACGCCGCGATATAGTCATGGATCGGCAAACCGAGCGTATGGATAGATATGAGCAGTCGCTTGTCGGCCGCACGCTGGAGGTACTGGTGGAAAGCTTTGACCGCTATGCGGAATGCTGGTTTGGCCGTACCGCCGGTGATGCACCGGATATTGATTGCAAGGTGTTCTTTACCACGCCGGTGCGCGTGCAACCCGGTGATTTCGTGCAGGTCACGGTCACCGATACCATGGACGCCGATCTGGTGGGAGAGGTGATCGTATGAAGATGAATTTACCCAATAAGCTGACGGTACTCCGTATTCTGCTGGTGCCGGTCTTTCTGCTGCTCTTTATGCTTCGGCTGTATCTGCTGGCATGCCTCGTATTTGTGGCGGCGTCGCTGACCGATCTGCTGGACGGCAAGATCGCCCGCGAGCAGGGGCTTGTCACCAATCTGGGCAAGTTTCTGGATCCCATTGCCGATAAGGTGCTCACCACCGCGGCGTTTGTCGCCATCCTCGCCACCATGGGCGGCAAAGCGGCATGGCTGTGGACGTGGTGTTTGGTGCTGATCCTGGCGCGTGAGTTCGTGGTGGCAACCGTCCGCATGATGGCGGCCGGTGGCGGTGAGGTCGTTGCAGCCGATATGTGGGGCAAGGTCAAGACGGTGATGCAATACGTGGTCATCATCTTTGTGCTGGTTATGCTGGAGGTCAGCTCGTGGGAGTTCCTGTACGGCCCGGTGTTCAACGTCGTGTTAGGCATTGCTGAGCTGTTGGCGTTGCTGATGATGGTGGCAACGACGGTGGCGACGGTGATCTCCGGCGTCCGCTACGTCAAACAGAACTGGCATTTCATCGGGGAGGACAACTAAATGGCTCGCAGAGATAAAGACAATTACTATCTGGATATTGCCAAAATGGTGGCACAGCGCGGCACCTGCCTGCGCCGGTTGTACGGTGCAGTCATCGTCAATCACGACGAGATCATTTCCACCGGCTATGTCGGTGCGCCCCGTGGCCGCGAAAACTGCATTGACCTCGGTCATTGCATTCGCATTGATATGGGTATTCCGCGCGGCGAACGCTATGAGATCTGCCGCTCGGTGCATGCCGAGGCCAACGCGATCATCAGCGCCTCGCGTGAGAAAATGCTGGGTGCTACGCTGTATCTGGTGGGTGTCGAGGCAACCGATGGCAGCTACGTTTCCAACGCCTGCTGTTGTTCTATGTGCAAGCGTATGGTCATCAACGCCGGTATCAGCCGTGTGATCATCCGCGACGATGTCGATAACTATCGCATCATTCCGGTGTCGGATTGGATCGAAAACGACGAATCGCTGTCCGGTACGTTCGGCTATTAAGCAGTTACCCCTTGACTTTTTGAAAAAGTCTGCATATAATACTAATAGCAAATGCGTTGACGGGGAGAAGTACCCGGTCACCGTTCCGACAGAGAAGGTCGTCGTAGGCTGTGAGCGACCGCGGAGCGATCCGGCGAAATGCACCCCATAGCACGCGGAGGGAAAATGAGTATCTCCGTGCGGACGACCGCCGTTACCCGGTCAGGGAATGCCAGTTCCCGCTCAAGTGAGAAATCGGAGTGGAACCGCGATCGACATATCGCCTCCGTTGTGCAGGATGATTGCACAACGGAGGCTTTTTGTTTTTTTGTGAAAGGAGTGAGCCGATGTTCCGGCAACTGAAACGCGATATTGCCGTGGTGCGCGAACGCGACGCGGCGGCTCGCAGCAACCTGGAAATTTTGCTGCTGTACAACGGACTGAAGGCGATTCGTGCGCACCGTCGTGCGAATTGGCTGTATCGGCATAAGCTGTATTTTCTGGCTCGTGCCAATTCCCAGCGCATCGTGCGACGCACCGGCATTGAGATCCACCCGGGCGCAACCCTTGGCGACGGGCTGTTTATCGACCACGGTGTTGGTGTGGTTATCGGTGAAACGGCGGTGGTCGGTGAAAACTGCACCATCTACCAGGGCGTGACGCTGGGCGGTACCGGCAAGGAAAAAGGTGCCAAACGCCACCCGACTCTGGGCGATAACGTCATGGTCGGCAGCGGTGCCAAGGTGCTTGGCCCCATTCACATCGGCAACAATGTGCGTGTCGCCGCCGGTGCGGTGGTGCTGTCCGACGTACCGGATAACTGCACGGTCGTGGGTGTTCCGGCGCGTGTGGTCCGCTGCAATGGCGAGCGCGTGGCCGATTTGGATCAGGTGCACATTCCCGATCCGGTTGCGCAGGAGCTGTGCCGCCTGCAGGTGGAGATCGAGCGCCTGAAGAAGCAAAACGAAACCAAAGAATAAGGAGAATATACTATGAAGATCTTCAATACCCTTACCCGTCAACTGGAGGAGCTGATTCCGCAGGAGGGCAACAAGCTGAACGTTTACGCCTGTGGCCCGACGGTGTATAGCTATATCCACATCGGCAACGCGCGTATGCTGTGCGTGTTCGACGTGTTGCGTCGCTATTTGGAATGGCGCGGTTATGACGTAAGATTTGTGCAGAATTTCACCGATATCGACGATAAGATCATTCGCCGTGCCAACGAAGAAGGCGTCACCTACGACGTCATTTCGGAGCGATATATCGCCGAATATTGGACGGATGCGGATGGCTTGGGCATTCGCCGCGCGACCGTGCATCCGCGTGCGACCGAAAACATCGATGAGATGCTGAATATTATCTCCACGCTTATCGATAAAGGCTATGCCTATGCGACACCGGAGGGGGACGTGTACTTCCGCACCAAGAAGGATGCCGCCTACGGTAAGCTCTCGCACCTGCCGATGGACGACCTGCTCGCCGGTGCACGTATTGACGTCAGCGATACCAAAGAGGATGCGGTCGATTTCGCATTGTGGAAATCCGCCAAACCGGGTGAGCCGTATTGGGAATCGCCGTGGGGACACGGCCGTCCGGGCTGGCATATCGAGTGCCCGGCCATGTGCCGCCGTTATCTGGGGGAGACCATCGACCTGCATTGCGGCGGTCAGGATCTCATCTTCCCGCACCACGAAAACGAAATTGCGCAGAGCGAATGCTGCAACGGCGTGCCGTTTGCGCGCTACTGGATGCATAACGGCCATGTGAATGTGGATAATAAGAAAATGTCCAAGTCGCTGGGCAACTTCTTCAACGTGCGTGACGTGGCCGACCGCCACGGCTACGAGCCGATCCGTTTCTTCCTCATCTCCAGCTCGTATCGCAGTCCCATCAACTACACTGCCGATTCCATCGCGCAGGCGGAGGCGGCGCTGGAGCGTTTGTACAACTGCAAGAGCGCGCTGGAATTTGCACGCGATAACGCGGCGGAGATTGGCGAGGTATCGGCCGAGCTGGCTGCCAAGCTCACCGGCTTCCGTGAGCGTTTCACCGCCGTGATGGACGACGATCTCAACACCGCTGACGGTATTTCGGTGATGTTCGAGCTGGTGAAGGAAGCCAACCTGCGTATTACCGCCGGTGTCAACCGTGCGGAGGCAGAGGCAATGTTGGCGCTGCTTAATGAGCTGGCCGAGGTGCTTGGCTTGCTTTACAGCCGCAAGCAAGAGTCGCTCGATGAGGAAGTGGAAGCGCTGATTGCGGCGCGTGCGGCAGCTCGTAAGGAGAAAAACTGGGCGGAGGCCGACCGCATTCGCGATAAGCTGAAGGAAATGAATATTGTGCTGGAGGACACCCCGCAGGGTGTGAAATGGCACAAGGCATAAAAAGGAGGATTTTCTATGGTACAGGATATGAATAAAGCCGCATTTGAAGCGGCGGTATCGGGCGGTGAGCCGGTGGTCGTGGATTTCTACGCCGACTGGTGTGGTCCGTGTAAAATGCTGGCTCCCATCGTGGAGGAGGCATCGGAGGCGTATCCGGACGTGACGTTTGGTCGCGTCAATGTGGATGACGAGCCGGAGCTTGCGATGATGTTCGGCATTCAGAGCATCCCGCTGGTGATTTTGTTTAAGGACGGCAAGCGCGTAGACGATCTGCTGGGCTACCGTCCGTATAGCGAGCTGGCTGCCGCGGTGGAATCGCTGCTGTGAGCGGTTGTCAGTTGTGTCCGCGCGGTTGCGGAGTGGAACGCCCACTGTCGGTTTCCGATGGTGGGCCGTTTGGCGTATGCGGCGTGGGGCGGTTGCCGGTGGTAGCACGTGCGGCACCGCATTTTGGCGAAGAGCCGTGCATCAGCGGCACGCGTGGTGCCGGCACGGTGTTTTTCAGCGGCTGCACGCTGCAGTGCGTGTATTGCCAAAACCATGAGATCAGCACCGGTCGTTTTGGCCGCGAAGTGACGGTGGAGCGCCTGCGCGAGATTTTCGATTCGTTGATCGCGCAAGGGGTACATAACCTCGATCTGGTCACGCCGATGCACTTTACGCCGGCGGTTTTAGAGGCACTGGAGCGTCCGATATCGGTGCCGGTGATCGTCAATACCGGCGGTTATGAAAACGTGACCACCCTGCGGCAATGGAAGGGCAAGGCCGATATCTATCTGCCTGACCTCAAGTAGACCGATGACGATAGGGCGCTGCGGTATTCCCACGCCGCCGATTATCCCGAGAAGGCCAAGGCGGCGATTACGGAAATGGTGCGGCAGACCGGACCGTACGTGCTGGATGCCGACGGCTTGATGCGGCGCGGTGTGATCATCCGGCATTTGATGTTGCCGGGTGGTCTGGCGGATACCTGCCGTGTGATCGATTGGGTGGCATCGGAATTTGGCAATACGGTGATGTTTTCGCTGATGAGCCAGTATACACCGGTGCGTGAGATCGACGGATTTCCGGCACTCAACCGGCGACTGACCACCCGGGAATATACCCGTGCGATGGAGCATCTGGAAAAGCGCGGCATTACCGCCGGTTATACGCAGGCACTGGGTTCGGCCACTGTTACCGAAATCCCGGCGTTTGATCTGACCGGAATACTATAACGAGAAAGTGCGGTGCCTAGATGGCACCGCACTTTTGCGTGGAGCTTACAGGCAGGTGTTGCAGCCGGTGCAACCACAGCCGTTGTTGCTCGTCGAGTTGCCGCAGCCGCAGTCATCATCGACCAAGAGGATGAGGATGATGATGAAGAGGATCCACGTGCAATCGCCGCTGAACAGGTTTCGCAGACACATAATCAGTTGCCTCCTTTCGCTGGCCGACGGTCGGTTGACCGTCTGTCAATATCATTGTATGCCGTCGGCGCAGGGTGGTGCGGAAGCAATTTCGTCAAAACGGAAAATATTTTTGGAATGCTTGAAAATAGGGGCGTGCTGTGCTATAGTTAGCATAGGAAAGTGTGAAACCGCTTTCTTTGATTTTATTAGATTTTCGGTGCTATGCGCCGCTTGAAAAAAAGGAGACGTTATTATGGTCATTCAATGTGACGGAAGCATTCGCAACGAGATCCGTACCGAGTCGGTACCGGTTCGCATTGTCGCAAGTGAAGGTGTAACGGGAGCAGAAAATCTGCTGGTTGCCAAGCCGGGCGCGGTGACCTTCCACAGCAACGGCTTTACGCAGTTTGAAAAGGCCGGCTCGTGGGTGTTGCTAGACTTCGGTCGTGAGCTGTGCGGCGGTATCCGCATGCTTACCCGTTCGGCCGAGCTGCCGTCCCATTGGCGGTTGACCTTTGGTGAATCGGTGGGAGAAGCGCTGTCGTCTATCGACGAGAAAAATGCCACCAATCACCATGCAATGCGTGATTTCGACGTGTATACGCCGAATATGTCCGATCAGAGCTTTGGTCAGACCGGTTTCCGTTTTTTGCGTATCGAGCTGCTCAGCGAGCGCTTTGTGATCGTGCAGAGCATTTTGGCAAGCTCGGTGTTGCCGGCGTTTGACCGTGAAGCGACCATCGTCACCAACGATACGTTGTTGAACGATATTCTGAACACCGCCGCATATACCCTCAAGCTGTGCCTGCAAAACGGCTTTGTGTGGGACGGCATTAAGCGCGACCGCACGGTATGGTGCGGCGACCTGCATCCGGAGCTGCGCACCTCGTTGTATTTGCTGAGTGCCACGCCGAATATGAAGCGAGCGATCGGATTTTTGGCCGACTCCACCAAGGCGGATGTGTGGATGAACGAGATCCCGTCCTACTCGGCGTGGTGGGTAGTCAATCTGTGTGACTACTGCGAATACACCGACGACCGCGCTTTCTTCGATCAGTACAGCGATTATGCACGCCGCGTGATCGCACACATCAGTGCTTACGTGGAGGATAACGGCGACTTCGATTTTCCGGTCGGGCGGCCGTATTTCCTCGATTGGTCCACGGCCGATCATCCGGAGGCGCAGGCCGGTGTGGCGGCGCTGTTTATGATGATGGCCGAGAAATTCCTTGCATGGGAGGACAACGCCGATTGTCGTCGTATTCTGACGCTGCTGGCCAAGTATTGTGAGTGGGATACCTCATTAAAGCCGGTGCGCGCGTTCCAGATTCTGGCCGGACGGGAATGTGCGGACGATGCGGCTATGCTGCAGCAAAACGGCGCCGGTGGATTTTCCACCTTTATGGCGTATTACATCCTCACTGCGCTGGCCAAGACCGGCGGTACGGATATGCTGGACATGATCAAATCCTACTATGGCGCGATGCTGTCCTGCGGCGCTACCAGCTTCTGGGAAGACTTCGATATGGATTGGCTGCCGGGCAGCGGTCGTATTGACGAGCTCCCGCAGGAGGGTGTTAAGGATATTCACGGCGATTACGGCAAGCATTGCTACCAGCAGCTACGGCATTCGCTGTGCCACGGCTGGTCGTCGGGTGTTTACGCCTTTGTGGTGGAATACATCCTCGGTGTGCACGTTGCTGACGGCGGCAAGACGGTGACCTTTGCACCGCATGCGCTGGGTCTGACCGATATCGATGCAACCATTCCGATGCCGTGCGGCGACCTGAAGGTCTGTCTGCATGACGGTGAATGGCGTATTACCGCCCCGGAGGGCACGGTTGTCAAATAATTTCTTTGGAGTATAGCATGAGCATGAGCACCAGCCAAGAATTGATATATTACAGCAGCCGGTTCGCATCGTCGCCGAACGATTTTACCGATGATGCCGTTATGTCTGCCCAGCAGCGCAAGGATTTCTTAACGCATTACGCCGCGCACCTGGAGCAAGCATACGCCTTGCCGGAGCAACCGCAAAAGGTGGTAGAACCGACAGCCGCTGAGATGGCGCTGCCGCGGTTGGATGCCGTGGCGTGCGAGCCTCGCTATTCGCGCGAGCTCCGCTTTGACACTATGCAGGCATCGTTGCAGCCGGTGGTGGGAAACTACCGGCATTGGTCGCTGTATACCCAAAAAGTAACCGTTGAAAACGGCGCTTTGTTGTTTTTGCGAGATGATCTGCCGCCCACACCGGCGGCCGGCTACCGTTTGGAAAACCGCGGTCGCCTTAAACGCTTGCGCTTCTCGTTTTATATGGATAGTGCGTATGCGGTGGAGACCTTCGGCAAGGTGGGGGACGTGTCTCCCGGACGCGTTGTGGAACTCCGCTGCGGTGTGCGCGACGTGGTCAAGCTGGGGTTGTATGCCAATGGGGAATTGGTGGCTCGCTTGGGTGACCGCTGTCCTTATCATCCGCAAAACACCGTTGTCGGTGCATTTGCTTTTGACGGTTGGCAGACCGTGGAGCTGGTGCTGCACGACACGACCTACGACGTTGCCTTAAACGGCGTGTGGGTAAACGATCTGCCGCTGTCATTTGACGGCGATCCCGACCTGCTGTTTGTCGATTGTGGGATGTTCCACGTAGGCGAATGGCAATTCCGCCCCGAGCTGCTGGAGATCGGTGACGAGTACGTGGAGGAATTCTTCGAAAAAGAAACCAAAACCTACCCCCAATCTCGGCCGATCGGCGAGGTTTCTCTGCCGTATGCGGTGGGCGGTCATGCCAACCGTGATTGCGCACTTGTAATGGAAAAAACCTTTACAATCGACACTTCTTTTTCGCAGGCGGTATTGGCGGTGACATCGTTGGATCCGGGCGGCAGAGTCTATTTAAATGATGAATTGGTTGCCGAAATTGACGGGTTTGACAGTCTTTTCCCGGATGTGACGGCGGTTTTGCGCCAAGGCGAAAACCATCTGAAGCTGGTAGTCGATCCGCGTGCGCCGCAATCGCTGTATAACTGGCACCGTCAGCAGGATAACTACATCGGTTGGTTTTGCGATGCGGTATCTCTCCGGTTGACCAACGCGGTGTCAATCAAAAATGTAAAGGCTGACACCTTGTCGGTTGAGGGCAGCAAGGTGCGGTGCCGCTTGCAGGCGAACGTATCGGCGCCGTGCAAGTTACAGGTGTATTTACAACCGATTTGGCCGGAGAAGGGAGAAGAAACGCGCATCGGAGCGTTTTTTGCCGAGGGCGCGGTTGACCGCACGCTGACCTTTGCGGCCGATGCGTGGACACCCGAAGCTCCCAAGGTATACGCCATCCGCGTGGAAGCGTTGGTAGACGGTCGACCGGTGGACGATGCGGTGATCGAGACCGGTTTCCGCACGATCGAGCAGAAAAACGGTGTGTTGCATCTGAACGGAAAGCGCATCACGCTGACCGGTGCGCTGGCCATGCAGTTATTGCCGCCGCATGAGGAAACGCCGGTCACACACGTGTGTCCGCATTCCTGGCAGGTGGTGTGGCAGCTAATGATGACCAAAGCCATGAACGGCAACACCCTGCGTCTGCACGTATTGGGCTACGGTAACAATGACCGCCGGTTTGCGCGGTATGCGGACCGTCTCGGTGTGCTGCTCATCTGGACGACGCGGTACGTTGACAGCGTGGAGCAGATGCAGTTTCAACCCGGTTGGGCGGCCGAGCAAGCGTATTTGGCGCAGATCCGTCCGCTGATCAATCATCCCAGCATCATCATGTGGGAGGGTGCAAACGAATATCACCCGACCTTGGACGATATTGACCGCATTTGCGATGCGTTTGTGCCGGCGGTGAAGAGTGTGGATACCACGCGCCTGATCTGCCCGATCTCGCACCTGTATTATGCCGGCGATTTTTACGGCACACCGGGTTGCGCGTATTATAACGACGCCGGCACGGCCGATCATACCGGCGCTCCGGCAACTGCTTCGCCGTATTGGACCGATCCGCTGGTGGTGCGCTCGGCGCATCCGTATTGCATTTTGCTGGGTTACGGCTCTGCATGGAGCGACATGCGCGAGCAAAAATGGTCGCTTCAGCCGGAGCTGTTGCAAAATCGCCAACGCGCATATCTGGCAACGGAGTATGCTATCGTCGGCCGTGCGAACCCCCACGTGCCGGAGGCGGCCGATTATTTCAACAGCTATTCCTATGAATTTCCCGATGAAAAGCCGCTGGGTTTTGAGATTGCGTGGGACGATTGGAAGCTAAGCCAGGCGTGGCAGGCGTTGGCGGCGTATTACAGCACCAAGCAACTGCGCTTGCAGGATACCGACGGTATGCTGTGGTGCTGCTTGATGAGCGGTGCCAACGACGGCGGTTACATGAAACCGCCCATTGATATGTACGGCTATCCCAAGCTGGCGTTTTATACGCTACGTGAGACGTTTTCGCCGCTGTGTGTGATGTCGGCGGATGTTGAGCCGTTGAAGGCTCCCGGTTTTGAGATTTCGCCGGTGGTGCTTGGCACCAAAGCCGGTGTGCGCTACCGTGTGACCGTCACGCTCACGGACGAGTCCGGCAACGAGGTGGATCACTGCGACTATGGGGACGTAATTGGTCGCGAACAGCGTACCGACTTGCCTTCCTGGCAACCGACCATCACGCAGGATGGGTACTACTGTTTGGTCTATTCTTTTTCAGAATGATCTTTTATAGGCGGTGTGGGGATGCCTGCACCGCCTATTGAATATTTATGGAGAGTATGGTATAATATCCTAAAATATTGCATGCCAAGATCCCGGATTTCGGAAGGATAAGGAGATACGTGAATGAGAAAATTCGACACCAAGGTACAGCATTTGAAATACAAGGTGCTGCGCGAGGTTGCCCGCCGTGCGTGGGCCGGTACGTTGCAAAAGGATGTATTGGATATCCCCAAAGCAATCGTCCCCGGCAAACAGCCAACCGTGCGTTGCTGTGTGTATAAGGAGCGTGCCATCCTCAGCGAGCGCGTCAAGCTCGCCATGGGTGGTGACGAGCAAAACCCCAACGTCATCGAAGTGATCGACATTGCCTGCGACGAATGTCCGGCAGCCGGCTACGAGGTAACCGGCTCCTGCCGTGGCTGTCTGGCGCACCGTTGTGAGGACGTGTGCAAGCGTGGTGCGATCTCGTTTGACCACAACCACGTGGCGTATATCGACAAATCCAAGTGCGTGGAATGCGGTCAATGCGCCAAGGTGTGCCCGTATTACGCTATCATCAACCGCAAACGCCCCTGCCAGGAGGCGTGCAAGGTTAAAGCTATCTCCATTACGGAGGATAACGCCGCTGCCATTGATAATGAAAAATGCGTCCAATGCGGTGCGTGTGTGTATCAGTGTCCGTTTGGTGCAATCAGCGATAAATCGTACATTCTACAAGCGATCGACCTTATTAAGCGGAGCGAGAAAAACGCCAACTATCGCGTGTATGCGTTGGTGGCGCCGTCTATATCCAGCCAGTTTACGTATGCCAAGCTCGGGCAGGTGGTCACCGGCATCATGGAGCTGGGCTTTGGCGCGGTGGTGGAAGCGGCGCTGGGCGCGGATATGGTAGCGCAGACCGAAGCGCGTGAGCTGGCCGAAAAAGGCTTCCTCACCAGCTCGTGCTGTCCGGCTTTTGTGCAATATATTGAGTCGGCCTTTCCCGATTTGTTGCCGTTAGTCTCGCATAATCTGTCGCCTATGGCGGCGCTGGCGCAGTATGTAAAAACGATCGACAAGACCGCCAAGGTCGTTTTTATCGGTCCGTGCACGGCTAAAAAAGCGGAGGCACAGCTCGAGACGGTGCGTCCGTACGTGGATTGTGTGCTCACGTTTGAGGAATTGCAGGCGTTGTTTGACAGCCGGGATATCGACATCACGACGCTTGAGGAGACGATGCTGGAAAATGCCTCCTACTTTGGCCGCATTTTTGCCCGGACGGGTGGATTGAGCGATGCGGTCGCGCAGTCGTTGAAGGAGCAGCAGATCGATTTTCCGTTGAAGGCGGTATCGTGCGACGGTATCGAGGCGTGTCGTGTGGCACTGCTCAAAAAGAACAAGGGCGTTTTGGATGCTAACTTTATTGAGGGTATGGCATGCGTGGGCGGTTGTATCGGCGGTGCCGGTTGTCTGACGCATGGCGAAAAAAACCAGGCGCAGGTGGACGTGTACGGTCGCGAGGCGCAGGCACAGACCATTGGCGAGGCACTCTCGCAATTATAAAAAACTCCCGGCACCACGGTTGCCGGGAGTTGTTTGTTATAGCTGACCTTTGATGCGGCTCAGCGCGCCTTTTTCCAGCCGGGAGACCTGCGCCTGCGAGATGCCGATCTCCTGCGATACCTCCATTTGCGTCAATCCGCGGAAGTAGCGCAGGTGCAGGATCTTGCGCTCGCGGGGGGACAGCGACCGGAAGGATTCCTTGAGGGACAGCTCGTCGATCCAGTTTTTGTCGCCGTCACCGTCGCTTACCTGATCCATCACGTACAACTCGTCGCCGCCGTTGTCGGAATATACCGGCTCGTACAGGGAAATAGGATCGACAATGGATTCCAGTGCCATCACCACGTCCTCTACCGGCAGGTCCAGCTCTTTGGCAAGCTCATCGGTGGTGGGGGAGCGTTGCAGTTGGGCGGTGAGCCGTTCGCGCGCTTGCATGGCTCGATAGGCGATATCGCGTAGTGTGCGGCTGATGCGAATGGGGTTGTTATCACGCAGATAGCGCCGTATTTCGCCCAGTATCATGGGCACCGCATAGGTGGAAAACCGCACGTCCAGCGTGATATCAAAGTTATCCACCGACTTGATCAGCCCGATGCACCCGACCTGAAACAGGTCGTCCAGATTTTCGCCGCGGCCGGTAAACCGTTGTACCACCGACAGCACCAGCCGCAGATTGCCGCTGATCAGCCGGTCGCGCGCGGCGGTGTTTCCCTGACGCATTTCCTTTAGCAACCGCATCTTTTCGTTTTCGGAAAGCACCTCCAGCGTGGAGGTGTTGATACCGCAGATCTCCACCTTATTGAGCAAGCCGACCCCTCCCTTTCGGGGAGAGTATGGCCATTTGTTTGGCGTATCAAACAGGAAAATCAGTCCAGATCGAAGTATTCACGCAGTCCATTGTACAATCCGTTGGCAAAGCTCTGCGGATCGTCGCGTAGCTTGGCGGCATCGCCCGCATTGCTCAGATACCCCAGCTCCACCAATACTGCCGGCATCCGTGTGCGCCGTAACACGTACAGTCCGCGGTTGATAAACACGCCGCGGTCGGTCAGACCGGTGGTATTCTCCAAACCGTCCAGTAGGTCCTCTGCCAGCTCATAGGCCGGGGAGCTTGCGCTGTATACGTACGCCTCACTACCGGAGACGTTCGGGTTAGGGTTGCTGTTGCAATGCAGACTGATGAAGTAATCTGCGCCCCAATTGTTGGCATCGTCCACGCGTGCGGCCAAACTGGTGGCTGTGGAGGTCCCAAGCTGTGTTTCCGGCGTGGGACGTGATAAGCGCACCTCGAAAAACGGATCTTGCTCCAGCAGCTCGGCCAGACGAATGCCGACATCGAAGTTGATATCCTGTTCGCGCAGACCGTTGCCCTCCGCACCGGCATTGGGATTGACAGGGTTGTGTCCTTGGTCGATATAGATCTTCATTTGGTTTCCCTCCTTTCTCTTACCAAGCTATGCGGCTTGTCTGCTGTCGGTTACCTCACCAAATGCCAAAGGGCGGTCACCGGTTTCTTTGGTGAAAATTGCTCTTGATTTTTTGCGTAGTTATGGTAAACTTAATAGCGTATGTGTGCGTATTATTATGGTGATTAAAAAGGAGAATACTATGATTACCGTATCGGAAGTCAGCTTTAGCTTCAGCGGTCAACAGTTGTTTAAAGACGTCAACTTAAAGTTCCAGCCGGGCAACTGCTACGGCATCATCGGCGCCAACGGTGCCGGTAAATCCACCTTCCTGCGCCTGCTGTGCGGTGAACTGGAGCCCACTACCGGCGAGATCGCCATTTCCAAGGACGAGCGTCTGTCGGTGCTTAAGCAGGATCACTTTGCCTTTGACGAGTTCACGGTGTTGGATACCGTCATGCAGGGCAACGAGCGCCTGTATGCCGTTATGAAGGAAAAGGAAGAGATCTACGCCAAAGAGGATTTCACCGATGAAGACGGTGAGCGTGCCGCCGAGCTGGAGGCGGAATTTGCCGAAATGAACGGCTGGGAGGCCGAAGCCGATGCCTCCAAGCTGCTGCAGGGCCTGGGCATGGACGAAGGCTGCTTGTACAGCATGATGTCTACCCTCAACGAAAAAGAGAAGGTCAAGGTGTTGTTGGCGCAGGCGCTGTTTGGCAACCCGGAGATCATCCTGCTCGACGAGCCGACCAACGGTTTGGATATCGACGCCACGCTGTGGCTGGAAAACTTCCTGGCTGATTACTTCGGTATCGTGCTGGTCGTGTCCCACGACCGTCACTTCCTCAACGACGTGTGTACCCACATCGTCGATATCGACTACGGCAAGATCAAGATGTACGTCGGTAACTACGAGTTCTGGTACGAATCCAGCCAGTTGATGCAAAAGCTCATCAAGCAGCAGAACAAGCGCAACGAGGAAAAGATCGCCGAGCTGCAGAGCTTCATTTCCCGTTTCTCGGCCAACAAGTCCAAATCCCGTCAGGCGACCGCGCGCCGCAAGCTGCTCGATAAGCTGACGGTGGAGGAAATGCCGGCATCCTCGCGCCGCTATCCGTGGATCGGCTTTGAGCTGTCGCGTGAGCCGGGCAAGGATATTCTGTCGGTGACCAACCTCACCAAAACGCTGGACGGCACTACGCTGTTCAAGGACTTGTCCTTTACCATCGCCAAGGGCGAGAAGGTGGCGTTTTTCGGCAATGAGCTGGCCATCACGGCGCTGTTCAACATCCTCATGGAGGAAGACACGGCCGATAGCGGCAGCTTTAAATGGGGCGTCAGCATTACGCCGTCCTACTTCCCGCATGACAATACCAAATACTTTGCCGGTCACACCGAAAACATCGTCGACTGGATGCGCCAGTATTCGCAGGATCAGACCGAGGCCTATCTGCGCGGCTTTCTCGGCCGTATGCTGTTCTCGGGCGACAGCGTGTATAAGCAGGTGCAGGTGCTTTCGGGTGGCGAGAAGGTGCGCTGCATGTTCTCCCGCATGATGCTGTATCCGGCCAACTGCCTGGTGCTGGATCAGCCCACCGACCATCTGGACCTCGAATCCATCAGCGCGGTCAACGACGGTCTGTCGGCCTTCCAGGGCAACGTGCTGTTCTCCTCGCACGACTACGAGATCGTCAACACGGTGGCCAACCGCATCATTGAGCTGTTGCCGGATGGCACGGTGCTCGACCGCAGCGGTAGCTATGAGGATTACCTCGAGTGGCGCCGTAACCGGGTATAATCACATAAAAAAGGAAGTACGCGTCGCGTACTTCCTTTTTTGTTGCTATGTATTTTACACGTAGAACAGCATGTCGCTGTAGGTCGGGTAGGGCCAGTACTCCTTGGCTGTGAGCGCTTCGATCTCATCGGCGGCGGCGCGTAACGCATCCATCACCGGGACGATGCTGCCGCGGAAGAACAGCGATTTTTCCTTTGCGCCGGTGATGCATTCGGCGTTGTTCAGCTCAGCCTTCAGCTCGGCGATGCGTGCGGCCATTTCATCCGACAGCCCCGAAAGCGTTTCCACCAGTGCCGCCTCGGCCTTGCAGGCGGAGGGGGCGAGCTGACGGGCAACCAGCGCCGTTTCGCTCAAGGTCTTGATGTAGGCGGAGACCGCCGGGAAGATCTGTTTTTGTGCCATATCCAGCATGGTGCGTGCTTCGATGGTGAGCACCTTGCAGTAGTTTTCCTGCATGATCTCGCAGCGCGAGAACACCTCTGCCGGAGTGAAGACGTTGTGCTTGGTAAACAGCTCAAGGTTATTGTCGTGGATGAGATAGGGCAGTGCCTCCGGCGTGCTGACGAGGTTAAGCAGACCGCGGTTTTTGGTCGCCTCTTCGATCCACGCATCGTCGTAGCCGTTGCCGTTGAAGATGATACGCTTGTGCAGGTGGAACTCACGCTTGACGATGCCGTGCAGCGCGGTGTTGAAATCATCGGCACTTTCCAGCTCATCGGCAAACTGCGCCAGCGCATCTGCCACGCCGGTGTTGAGCATTATGTTGGGGGAGGAGATGGACGCCGCCGACCCCAGCATACGGAATTCGAACTTGTTGCCGGTAAAGGCCAACGGACTGGTGCGGTTGCGGTCGCTGTTATCCTTCGGGAAACGCGGCAGCACGTGCACGCCGACCTTCATCAACGAGGCTTCCTTGCTTTCGTACGGCGTATCCGTTTCGATGGATTCGAGAATTTCGGTCAGCTCGTTGCCGAGGAAGATGGACACCACC
>JAFUPS010000228.1 GCA_017481085.1 Clostridia bacterium
GAATCGGCGTGGTGGCGGCAATCGTCTGCGCCAGCGAACGCAGCTCCTTCGCATTGGCACTGCCATAAACGATGCGCGTCATGATGCGCTCCAGATCGCGGACGTCACCCATCAGCTCGGTGAGATCGCCGCGCAGCACCGTATCCCCTGCCAGCTCCGCCACCGCCTGCTGACGGCGTTCGATCTGGTCGGGGTTGATAAGCGGCTTTTCGATCCATTGGCGGATCAGGCGTTTACCCATGGCGGTGCGCGTTTTATCCAGCACCCCCAGCAATGAGCCGCGTTTTTCCTTATTGCGCATGGTCTCGGTCAGCTCGAGATTGCGCCGAGCGGTCAGATCGAGACGCATATACTGCGCATCGCTGTACACCTCCAACGCAGTCAGCCGTTCCAGACCACCCATCTGCGTATCCTGCAGGTAGCCGAGCAGACAGCCGACCGCACGCACAGCAGCGTACGAATCGGTCAGCTTCCAGCGCTCCAACGATTCGGCGTTGAACTGCCGCAGCAACCGCGCCGCGCAGGTGCCGTAGTCGAAAGCGTCATCATCCACCACCTGCGGTGTGACTCCCACGCGATTGGCACAGAAATCCATCACCGCATCCTGCGTTGCCACCACGCTATTGACGAGTATCTCACGTGGCGAAAACCGCCCGATCTCACTCATCAGACGCACCGTCACGTCCTCGCCGTCGATGGTGGTGAGGTCGATCTCGCCGGTGGAGCAATCCGCAAAGCAAAGGCCGGCAGTAGTCGCATCGGTCATGTAGATCACGCAAAGGTAGTTATTTTTGCCTTCATCGAGCATACTGCCCTCGATGACCGTACCGGGGGTGACCACGCGGACAATCTCGCGCCGTACAAGCCCCTTGGCCTGCGACGGATCCTCCGTCTGCTCGCAGATGGCGACCTTATAACCCCGCTGTACCAACCGGGCAATGTAGCTATCGCAGCTGTGGAACGGCACACCGCACATCGGCGCACGCTCCGGCAAGCCGCATTCCTTTCCGGTCAACACCAGATCCAGCTCCTGCGACACCTGCTTGGCGTCGTCAAAGAACATCTCGTAAAAGTCGCCCACACGGAAAAAGATCACCGTACCGGGGTTTTGCTCTTTAATTTCCAGATACTGTCGCATCATCGGCGAAAGTTCAGCCATCTACACTCACCTCCCTGAAAACGTAAACTATCTTAGTGGCAACCGCCGCAAGACGAGCAGTTACCCGAGCAGCCCTCGGACGATTCCGGAATCATATACGGATCCTCGCCCTGCGCCGACAGCGTGATGATGCGTGCAACCGCCTCCATCACGCGATCCAGCTCCGGCTTCGCGGCGTTGTACGCCATCATGGACGGATTTTCCATGATCTTTTGGTAAAGCTCGGAAACTTCATCTGTCAAGGCATTCACCTTGTCTTCGTCCGGCGTCTCGCGGGACGCTTCATTCTGCATCGCAATGCGCTTGAGGTTGAATGCGCCAATCAGCTCCTGCAGCTCTTTATCCTCGTCAGCGGCGGCCTGCGCCATCTGCACGCGGATATAACGCTCGTCCTGCTGCAAAGCAGCGCCCAACTCGCGCGCCAATTCAATCATACGGTCCATTAGTTTTATCTCCTTTTTAGTCAATGATTTCTACAATGTTGCCAATGAGGATCCAACTCTTGGTCTCGGTAATCTCCACAATAGCGCGGTGACCGAGTAAAGCTCTATCCCCTTGCACCCTCACGATGACATTATCCGGCAATCGCGCTTCGATAAAGCCGCCGGCATCCGTTTCAAGCAGGGCGCGGAAGCGTTTTCCCATCATATCAGCCAAACGGCGGGAGGCGATCTCCTCCTGTCGGGCGGTCAATTCCTGGAACCACTTGCTTTTTTCCTCCGCGGAGATCGGATCCGGCATAGATGCCGCCGGCGTACCGACACGCGGTGAGTAGATAAACGTAAACAGCGAGGTGTATCCTACGCGATCAATAAGCGACAGCGTGTCCTCAAAATCCTCGCGCGTTTCGCCGGGGAAGCCGACGATGATATCGCTCGTAAACGAGATATCCGGCACAGCTTTTCGTGCGTAATCCACCACTTCCAAATAGGATTCCCGGGTGTAGTGGCGGTTCATCGCCTTTAAGATGCGGTTGCTGCCCGATTGCACCGGCAGGTGGAAATGGCGCGAAACCTTTTCGCACTCGGCAATGGTATCAAACAGTCGCGGCGTCGCATCCTTCGGGTGCGAGGTCATAAAGCGGATAATGAAGTCGCCCGGAATGGCGTTGATGCGGCGCAGAAGCTCGGGGAAATCCACCTCAAAGCCTTCGCTGCGGCCATAGGAGTTGACGTTTTGGCCGAGTAAGGTGATCTCTTTGTATCCGGCAGCCACCAAGTCCCGTGCTTCGGCAAGCACGTCCTCCGGCTTGCGGCTACGTTCGCGGCCGCGCACGTACGGTACGATGCAGTAGGTGCAGAAGTTGTTGCAGCCATACATGATCGGCAGCCAGGCTTTCACGTCACCGTCGCGGCGCACCGGAATGCCCTCGGCAATATTGCCGTCTTCGTTCGGTGTCTCGATCACGCGTTTGCGGCCACGCAATGCGCCGGCCAACAGCTCGGGGAATTTGTACAGCACGTGCGTGCCGAAAACCAGCCCCACGAACGGGTAGCTTTTCTTGAATTTCTCCGCAATGTGCTCCTGCTGCACCATACAGCCGCACACCGCGATCAGCAACGAGGGCTTGCGCGTTTTAAAGGTTTTGAGCGCACCGACGTTGCCAAACACGCGGTCCTCCGCGTGTTCACGCACCGCGCAGGTGTTGAATAAGATGAAGTCCGCTTCGCCCGGTTCTTCGGTGAAGCCGAAACCCATTTCGGCGAGCATGCCTTTGATATGCTCCGCATCGGCAACGTTTTGCTGGCAGCCAAATGAACGGATATACGCAAGCGGAGCGATCCCCTGCGCTTCATAATGCGCCCTTACCCAATCGGTAAAGGGGCGCTGCGCGGCCAATTCCTCCGGCGATATGATCCTGGTTTGTGACATAGGAACAATCCCCCTACTATAATCCTATTTATTATACCAAAACCGCCGCCTCTTTTCAATGCGTAAGCAAGAAAAAGTTGAAAAAATTTTTGGGATTTTTCGATTTACAGGAAATGGTTGATTTTGCAGAAAATATGTGGTAAACTATCCTTGCGACACAATTTTATATATTTTTTGCGCAGTATAAGTGTGTGTTTTTGTTTTGGCAAAAACGTACGCTCTATTTTCGCATACTTGTACTGTGTGATTAAAATTGTGTCGCAGCAATCGGAGCTATACGTTTTTCGGTGTGTGTGGCTTCGGCTGCACACACTTTTTTATTTTTAGGAGGAAAAGAAAAATGAAAAAAACACTTGCACTATTGTTGGCGCTTCTCTTGTTGCTGACCGCCGTCGCTTGCGACAAAGGCGACAGCGAAGCGACCAACATCACAACAACTTCTACGACTAAACAAGAAACTTCCGGAACGGAATCGTCCACAACGAGCACAACAGCGTCAAGCTCTACAAGCGTAACGACAACCGAATTGACAGAGCCCAAAGATTACGCCGTTGCTATGGAAATTTCCATTAACCCTAAGTTTAAGCTATATCTTGACAAAAACTTTAAAACATTGTACATTAAAGGTCTCAATGACGATGCGCGAGAAGTATTAAAAAATTTCCGGTTTTACGGAGATGAGACTTTTGAAACCATCGTTGACTCCCTCATCGCCAAAAGCAAAGAGGCAGGCTATGTTAAGGGAAACGACGTGGTCAATATTCAAATCTTCTACATGAATAAAAAATCCGTCAATGTAGAAGAGATGAATAACCGGATGGAAGCGTTGAGGAAAAGCATGTCCCAAAAATATAGCGCCATCATCAAGTTTAAAGTTCCGAGTGATATGAGCACGACCACCAAAACATCAACTACCAAAACCACAATTACTACAACCACAACTACTACGAAAAAGCCTACGACGACCACCTCTACAACAGCGGCGCCAAAAGCATATTCAAAAATTTCCTCTTATAAATGGGTATATATTAATGCATCGGCTAGCCACTATTATGAATATAGTTATAGCTTTAATGATGAAATCAACAACCCTTTCTGCGGTAGTTATATGTGGGCCGGCGGAAACGCTACCAGCTTAACCGATATAGATCCATATTATATTCGCACATATAACGGCGTGACATATGAAATGTTAAAAGGCAGCGGTGGCCCACTCAATACCGTCACCATAAACGACAATACCATTACTATAACAGACGAAAATAATTCTACAACAGTTTTAGAGCGTATTAGTGAAACCGCAATGAAAGTTATTTCTACCGACAATCCGAATATCTCGGCCAATGACGTATTTAATGCGATAGAAATATAATTGCTAGTAGAATAATCAATTATAACATACAACAATGACACAGCATTCCGTTCCACCTCATCCGTCACCTACGGTGACACCTTCTCCTCATAGGAGAAGGCTTGGACGGATTCTTCGCTGCGCTCAGAATGACGGGAGGGCGTGGAAACCCTCCCCTACACGCACGCCGAGAACGTGTGGCTACCGTAGGGAGCGACGCCCCCGTCGCTCCGTCATTCTGAGGGCGTAGCCCGAAGAATCCGTTCTCCAAAAGAAC
>JAFUPS010000229.1 GCA_017481085.1 Clostridia bacterium
AGCACGGGCGCGGAATGCTTCCACGGCATCCATGTCCACCATTTCCTTCAGGTCGTCGTAATCCCAGATCTGGATCTTCTGGATCTCGTGGGAGGTACGGAAACCGTCGAAGAAGTTGAGGAACGGCACGCGGCCCTTGATGGCGGCGAGGTGCGCAACGGCGCCGAGGTCCATGACCTCCTGCGGGTTGGTCTCGCACAGCATGGCAAAACCGGTCTGACGGCAAGCGTACACGTCAGAGTGCTCGCCAAAAATGTTCAGAGCGTGCGTAGCGACGTTACGCGCCGACACGTGGAACACGCCCGGGAGCAGCTCACCGGCGATCTTGTACATGTTCGGGATCATCAGAAGCAGACCCTGCGACGCGGTGAAGGTGGTGGTCAGCGCGCCTGCGGCGAGCGAACCGTGCACCGTACCGGCGGCACCGGCTTCCGATTCCATCTCGCACACCTTGACGGTGGTGCCGAAGATGTTCTTCAGGCCGTTGGCAGACCACTGGTCCACGTAGTCGGCCATCGGGCTGGACGGCGTGATCGGGTAGATACCCGCAACTTCCGTAAACGCATAGGATACATGCGCGGCGGCGTTGTTACCGTCCATGGTTTTAAACTTTCTTGCCATGGAAAAGTCCTCCTTTTAAATTTCTGATTGGCATCAGAAGTATAAGTGTATTATAACCTTATAAATTGTATCACAATCAAAATGCCGTGTAAAGTGCTTTTTGACTTTTTATTTATCAAATCAGTTGTTTTTTATCGAATTTCGTGGTATAAAGAGAGTAGTAACCGACCGAAACGAGGTGATGGTATGGACCGTGCGACCGAGATCCGGCGCAGCTTGCAGAAAAAATTCCGCAAAAGCATTATGAACCGCTGCGTGATGGGGTTAAACGAATATGAGCTGATTTTGCCCGGTGATAAGATCGCCTGCTGCATCTCCGGCGGTAAGGATTCCATGCTGATGGCGGTATTATTTGCCGAACTCAAGCGGCACAATAAGTTCCCCTTTGAGGTGGAATACCTGGTCATGGACCCGGGCTACACACCGGAAAACCGCCGCCGCATCGAGGAAAATCTGGCATTGCTGGGCATTGAGGCCACCGTGTTTGAGACGCGTATCTTCGAGCACGTAGATGCCGCCGAGGAACATCCGTGCTATTTGTGCGCCCGCCAGCGTCGCGGATGGCTGTACAAAAAAGCGCAGGAGCTGGGGTGCAACAAGATCGCGCTGGGGCACCACTACGACGATGTGATCGAGACCATCCTGATGGGGATGCTGTACGGTGGGCAGGTGCAGACCATGATGCCCAAGCTGCATTCGATCCATTTCGAGGGGATGGAGCTGATCCGCCCGTTGTACTTTGTGCGCGAGGAGGATATCCGGCATTGGTGCCGCTATAACGATCTGCACTTTCTCGATTGCGCCTGCCGCATGACCGAGCGTCGTGCCGGCGAGGACGTGGGCAAACGGCAGGAGATCAAACGGCTGCTGTCAGATCTGCGGCAGCGAGACCCTCAGGTGGACGCCAATATTTTCAACAGCGTGGTGGGCGTGAATTTGGAAACGATCATCTCCTATCGCAAAGGCGACCGCACCTGGCACTTCTTAGATGAATATTAACCGGGCAATGTCATCAAGTTTAGTCGGTCATTGCGAGGAAGCGTAGCGACCGTGGCCATCCGTGCTTTTAAAAACGGATTGCCGCGTCGGACGGCGTACTCCTCGGAATGACCGCTTTCTTTGTCCGACCCACCCCTGTTCATGGGGTATTTTTTTATGCTCATAAACTGCGGAAAAGCTGTTCACACTATATTTTGACCGAGTTCATAAATCATTTACAAAAAAGTCTTGACACCGGCGAAAACCGGTGTATAATATAGGCGTAAGGGTTAGCACTCACCAAGCAAGAGTGCTAAAATTCAAATGACTGCGAAAGGAGTGATACCGTATGGCGCTGGTTATGACGCCCCGTAAGGAGCAGATCCTCACCGCCCTCATCGAAGAATACATCCGCACGGGTGAACCGGTCGGTTCCAAATGGCTGATGGATAAGATGGGCAACACGGTGTCCTCCGCAACCATCCGCAACGAAATGGCGGAGCTCACCGTCATGGGGTATCTGGATCAGCCGCACACCTCCGCCGGTCGCGTGCCGACACCGCAGGCCTTCCGGCTGTATATCGACAAGCTGATGAAAAAGCGCCGCCTAAGCGAAGCGGCCCGGCGTGAGATCGACGATCGTCTGGAACGGGCAACCGATCCGGATATGCTGATGGAAGAGGCTTCGCAGATTTTGGCGGAGGATACCGGTTGCGCCGCTGTCACCACCACGCCGCAGGAGCAGCAGATGATGGTGCGCCGGGTGGAGGTCATGATCGTGTCGCCGCACGTGGTGGCTATGATGCTGATGACCGGCTCGGGTGTGCTTCGCAGTCGCGTATGCCGCTTGCCGCTGGCACCCACGACCGAACAACTTACCACCGCCGTTGGGTTGCTCAATCGTTGCTTTGTCGGTCGACCGCTACAGGCGGTCACGTTACCGGCTATTCAAAATCTGCTGTTGCAACTGGGGGAGGACGCGCTGGTGTGTGCACCGTTGCTCACCGCTTTCCACGAGCTGGCACAAACCTGTGCCGAGGCAGAGGTCCGCATGAAGGGACAGCTCAATCTGTTGCGTAACCCCGATTATCATCCGGAGATCGCGCGCTCGCTGCTCGGGTTTCTCACCGAGCAAAACCAGCTGGTGCGTATGCTTGCCGGGCATGACGGCGGCCTGCGCGTGGTGCTGGGGAACGAAAGCCTGCAACCGGAGCTGATGGGCTCGTCCATCATCGTTACGCGGTATGCGCCGCATAACATCAGCGGCTCGATCGGTTTGATCGGTCCGTTGCGTATGGATTACGCCACCGCTATTGCGGAGCTGGAATATATCACACAGTCGGTTGAGCGCATTTTGGCTCAGCTGATCGAGGAATAAGGAGAAGCACTATGGAAGAAGAAACCAAGGTGGCCGAAGCGGCACAGACCGGCAAAGACTGGGAGTCCGAGCAAAAGCCGGAAACCGGCAAGGAAACCGGTAAGGAAACCGGTAAGAAGAAAAAGACCGATAAAAAGCTCGAGGAACTGCAGGCCAAGTACGATGCGTTGGAGGATCAGTATCAGCGGATGCTGGCGGAATACGCCAACTACAAGCGCCGCACCGAGCAGGAGAAGCTGCAAATTGGGGAGTTTACCACCGCCGACGTGCTGAAGAAGCTGTTGCCGGTCGTGGATAACTTTGATCGCGCGGCGACGGCGGAGGCCGGTCCGGCGTATAAGGACGGCGTGCTGATGATCGTCAAGCAACTGGGCGAGACGCTTTCCAAAATCGGGCTGACCGAGATAGACGCGGAGGGTCAGCCGTTTGACCCGGAGATCCACTACGCCGTTCAGCGCGTGGACGCGACCGACGGTATGCAGCCGGATACGGTTACCGCGGTGTTGCAAAAGGGCTACAAGCTTGGCGATCGCCTGCTTCGTCCGGCAATGGTCGTGGTGGCAGAATAAGTGAGAATCACCAACCGGTGTTCTGAATATTTTAACGCAGTAACAAACGTCTTTTATGACATGGAGGTAATGAATTATGGGTAAAATTATTGGTATTGACTTGGGTGCCACCAACTCGTGCGTGGCGGTCATCGTGGGCGGCGAATCCGTTGTCATCCCCAACGCTGAAGGCTGCCGAACCACGCCGTCGGCGGTGGCGTTCAAAGCGGACGGCGAGCGCGTTGTTGGTCGCGCGGCCAAACAGCAGGCGATCTCGAAGCCGGATCGCACCGTGCTTTCGGTCAAGCGTCACATGGGCACCAACTACAAGGTGACTGTGGACGGCAAGGATTACACGCCGCAGGAGATCTCCGCGATGATCCTGCGTAAGCTGAAGCAGGATGCGGAGGCGTACCTCGGCGGTCCGGTGACCGATGCGGTCATCACCGTGCCGGCGTACTTCTCGGATGCTCAGCGCCAGGCCACTAAGGATGCCGGCAAGATCGCCGGTCTGGAGGTCAAGCGTATCGTCAACGAGCCGACTGCCGCGGCGCTGGCTTACGGTATCGACAAGGAGACCGAGCAGAAAATTCTGGTGTACGACCTCGGCGGCGGTACGTTCGACGTGTCCATCATCGAAATGGGCGACGGCGTGCAGGAAGTGCTGGCCACCAACGGCGACACCATGCTGGGCGGCGACGACTTCGACAAGAAGATCGTGGATTGGATGGTTGCGCAGTTCAAAGCGGAGCAGGGCGTCGACCCGTCCAAGGATCGCATGGCGCTGGAGCGTCTGCGTGATGCCGCCGAAAAGGCGAAGATCGACCTTTCCGGCATGACCGCCACCAACATCAACCTGCCGTTTATCGCGCAGGATCAGGATGGCCCGAAGCACCTCGACCTCACCCTCACCCGTGCGAAGTTCAACGAGTTGACTGCCGACCTGGTGGCGCGCACCGTCACCCCGGTCAAGCAGGCGCTGGCGGATGCCGGTCTGTCCGCTTCGGACATTGATAAAGTGCTGCTGGTGGGTGGCTCCACCCGTATCCCGGCGGTGCAGGAAAAGGTGAAGGAGCTGCTCGGTAAAGAGCCGTTCAAGGGGATCAACCCGGATGAATGCGTGGCCATGGGTGCGGCGCTGCAGGGCGGCGTGTTGCAGGGTGACGTCAAGGGTCTGTTACTCCTGGATGTCACGCCGCTGTCGCTGGGTGTCGAGACCATGGGTGGCGTGATGACCCGCGTCATCGAGCGTAACACCACCATCCCGACCAAAAAGAGCCAGATCTTCTCCACGGCGCAGGACAATCAGCCGTCGGTTGAGATCAACGTGCTGCAGGGTGAGCGCGAGTTCGCCCGCGATAACAAATCGCTCGGTATCTTCCATCTGGACGGTATTGCTCCGGCGCGCCGCGGTGTGCCGCAGATCGAAGTGACCTTCGATATTGATGCCAACGGCATCGTCAACGTGTCTGCTAAGGACCTCGGTACCGGCCGTGAGCAGCACATTACCATCACCTCTTCGTCCAACATGTCCAAGGAGGACATCGACAAGGCGGTGAAGGAAGCGGAGCAGTATGCTGCCGAGGATAAGAAGAAGCGCGAGAACGTGGATACCAAGAACAGCGCCGAGCAGGCGGCCTACCAGTGCGAGCAGGCGCTGACCGAGCTAGGCGACAAGATCTCGGAGGACGAGAAAGCGCAGATCCAGGCCAAGATCGATGCGGTCAAGGCCACGCTGGGCGGCGAGGATTACGAGGCTATGAAGGCGGCGCAGGACGATCTGATGAAGACGTTCTACGATATCTCCGCCAAGGTGTATCAGGCCAACGGGCCGCAGGGCGGCGATCCGAATGCCGGTGCCGGCGAGCCGCAGAATCCGCAGTCGGCTGACGGTTACTACGACGGCGACGTGCAGTAAACGAACCAACGACCAAAGCCCCCTTGCTAAAAGGGGGCCTTTTGGCGAATTTTACCCCACAGGGATTTGAGGGATAACCATGGCAGAAAAACGCGAGTATTACGAAGTACTTGGTGTGCCGAAGGGTGCCTCTGAGGACGAGATAAAAAAAGCGTACCGCAAGGTCGCCAAAAAATATCACCCCGACTTAAACCCCGACGACAAGGAAGCGGAAGCGAAGTTCAAGGAGGCTGGCGAAGCCTACGAGGTGCTGAGCGACCCGGCGAAGCGTCAGCGGTACGACCAGTTTGGTCATGCCGGTGTCGATCCGAACTTCGGTGTTGGCGGCGGTGGCTATGGCGGTGCGTACGGTGGCGGCGTGGATTTCGGTGATTTTGATATTGGGGATATTTTCTCCTCCTTCTTCGGTGGCAACCCGGGTGGCGGCCGCCGCGCCAATCCCAATGCGCCGCGCCAGGGTGCCGATGTAGAGACCTCGGTTGTCATTGATTTTATGGAAGCCGCCAAGGGCTGTAAAAAACAGGTGTCGGTCGGCATCGTGGAAAACTGTCCCGATTGCGGTGGCAGCGGTGCTGCCAAGGGAACGTCTCCCAAAACCTGCCCCCAATGTAACGGTCGCGGCCGCGTGGTGACCCAGCAACGCACGCCGTTCGGTGTCATGCAGAGCGAAAATGTCTGTCCGCAATGCCGCGGTGCCGGACGCATTGTCGAAACGCCTTGCCGCACCTGTAACGGTGTGGGGCAGGTGCGTCGCTCGCAACAGATCGGCATCAACATCCCGGCCGGCATTGACGATGGGCAGTATTTCACCGTCCGTGGTATGGGCAACGCCGGTAAAAACGGCGGTCCGTCCGGCAATCTGCGCGTAGCGGTGCACGTGCGTCCGCACCCGTTTTTTGAACGCGACGAATACGATCTGCTGGTCGACGTGCCGGTCACGTATGCGCAGGCGGCGCTTGGCGCGGAGATCGAGATCCCCACGCTGGACGGCACCGAAACCTACCGGCTGAAGGAAGGCACGCAGCCGGGCGAGACCATTCGTCTGCGTGGCAAGGGTTTCCCCGTACCCAACCGTCGTGGTTTGGTCGGTGATGAGATCGTGCGGTTTACGGTGGAAGTGCCTACGCACCTGACAAGCGCACAGAAAAAGAAGATCCGCGAGCTGGATGACGCTATGAACGACAAAAACCATGGCGCGGCCAAATCCTTCCGCGAAAAGGTGAAAAAAGCCTTCGGAAAATCGTAAAATGCTATTATAACAAGAAAAACACAGCCAAGGGCGCATCGCCAAAGGCTGTGTTTTTGTTTATTTGACGCTGGAATATACAAAATGTATTAACTAAAATATGCCCCTTTTTAAGTGCGCAACGCGGCATCTTCGGCCTTCATTCTGGTGGCGATATCGCAAATCCGCTTTAAACGGTGGTTGACGCCCGACCGCGTCAGCGGCGGATCGAGCAGCTCGCCCAGATCGCGCAGAGAGATTTGCGGATTGTCCCACCGTAGCTGTGCCAGCTCCTGCAGATCGTCCGGCAGCGAGGCGAAACCGCCGTGTGTGCGGATGACCTCCAGCGCCCGCCGATGCTCTTCACCGGCGGCGACCACCTTGCTCAGGTTAGCCATGTCGCAGTTGGCAGCACGATTGGTGCGATTGCGCAGGTCCTTGAACATCTTGATCTGCATCAGCTCCAGCGCCGAGGCACTGGCACCCATCAGCGTGAGGCATTCCTCAATGACAGTGCTGTCTTTAAAATAGATGACGTTGTCGCCCTTGCGGCGGATGCTTTTGGCATCGTAGCCCAGCTCCTCCCACAGCGATAGCACGTCGCGGCTGAGCGTCAGCGATGGCACGTTAAACTCCAGATGATAATCGGTTTCCGGGTTGCTTACCGCACCGCAGGATAAAAACAAACCGCGCAGATAGGCGGCGGTGCAATCGTCGCAATGGAAGTTTGCGCGACTTAACCGCACCGACAGCTCCTGCGGGGTATGCCCAAAGAAGGCTAATACCTTAGCGCGGTCGTCCGTGCGCACCGAAACGATGGTAAAAACCCCTTTCTCGGTGAGCGTGCGCACGCCGCATACCTCATCCAACAAGCTGGTGTAGAGGGCGGCAACCTCGCTGTATTCGGTTTGTATAGCCATTTCCCGTACCGAAAATCCGCGCCCGCCCTGCAGCATACCGTACAGCAACGCCGCCCTACAGCATTTGCGCCCGGGCAGCACGTCTGTCAATCGCTGTTTGGTCGTTCCCGAAAATGACATGTCATTCCTCCACCGGCCACCAGGTCTCCCCGATCAGCCGGACCTCCGGCATCAGCAGCACCCCGGTCTCCCGAAGCACCACGCGCCGCACATGCTGTGCCAGCTTCTGCATCTGTGCGCAGGTGGCATGCCCTTTATTGATAATAAATCCGGCGTGTTTGGCGCTCACCTCGGCATCGCCCACCGCATACCCTTTCAGGCCGCATTGGTCGACCAACGCACCGGCGAAATATCCTTCCGGTCGCTTAAAAAAGCTACCGGCGCTGGGATATTCCAGTGGTTGCTTTTCGCGGCGTGCGGTCAGCAGTTCCGTCATGCGTGCGTCGATGGCCGACGGATCGCCCTCCTGCAAGCGGAAGGTGGCCGCTACCACCGGCTCGCCGGTCTCCATCAGCCGGGAATGGCGGTAGCTGAGCGCCAGCTCGGTCGCCGGTAGCTCTACGGCTTTATCGCCGCGCAGTACCGTGACCGATTCCAACACGTCTGCTATGCAACCGCCGTAAGCACCGGCGTTCATGAGTACCGCACCGCCCACACTGCCGGGGATGCCGCAAGCAAATTCCAGCCCGGTAAGCCCTTGCGTTTGCGCAAACCGGGAAAGTGCCGGCAATCCCACACCGGCAAAGCAGGTGATATGCGTGGCATCGGTGCGTTGCGGTACCTGACCGCCGCCCAGCCGCAGTACCACGCCGCGGAATCCGTCGTCGCTCACCAGCAGGTTAGAGCCCTTGCCCAGCCATAGCCTGGGGAGTTGTTCTGCCTCGCAGATGCCGTTGATCACCGCTGCCGCCTGTACGTCCGGCAACGTGATGACCATATCGGCCGGTCCGCCGATGCGGAAGCTGGTCAGCTCCGCCATGGATACGTCCCGCGCAATGCTGCAGCCATAGGCCGTTGCCGCGCCGGTCAATGCCATGATCATACGTTCATCCCTCAAACCTGGTCGAGAAACGCCGCGCCGATGATGCCGGCATCGTTGCCCAGCTCACAGCGGCAGATCTTGGTCTGTTTTTCCGAATATTTGCTGTAGTGCTCGATCATCGCTTTCTCCATCAACGGCTGCAGCAGACGGTCGCCTTCCTTGGAGATCGCACCGCCGATGCACAGCACCTCCGGCTGGAACACGTTGATCATATTGACCACGCCTACGCCCACGAATTCGATATACTGATCGACTACCGCTTTGCCGGTCTCGTCACCGGCGCGCATCGCATCCCATGCCGTGCGGCCGCTGACCTCCTCCAGCGTGGGGGCTAGCTGCCACATGGCGCTGTCGAGATCGGCCATCATGGCCGCCTGCGTCTGGCGAATCAATGCCGTTACCGAGGCGTACGCTTCCCAGCAGCCTTTGCGGCCGCAGTTGCATTGTACGCCGTTGAAGTCGATGACCGTGTGGCCCAGCTCCGCACCGGCCGAGTTGACGCCACGCACCATTTTGCCGCCGGCGATGACGCCGCCACCAACGCCGGTACCCAGCGTGATGCACACGCAATCCTGCGTGCCGCGCGCCGCACCGGCTTTCCACTCACCCAGCATGGCGGCGTTGGCGTCATTTTCGGCCATCACCGGCTTGCCGAGCAGCTTTTCCAGCTCGCCCACCAGCGGTGTCTGCTTGAAGCCGAGGTTACCGGCGTATTCAATAAGTCGCGTCTGCTGGTTGACTGTGCCCGGGCATCCGCAGCCCACGAACGACACGTCGTCCAGCGTAAGACCGGCTTTTGCCACCGCATCGGTGGCCGCACCGGCAATGTCTTTGATAATATCCTCGACCGGGCGGGGGAATCCGGTCGGACGGGCGGCGGTCGCCAGAATGTTGCCATCCTCGGTGACGACACCGGCTTTCAAAAACGTACCCCCGATATCAATACCAATACGTACCATGATGATTTCCTCCTGTTATCAGAACGCCTGAGCGTTGTCGGTGTTTGTCTCCTCGGTGGTCATACCGAGGCTGTGCATCAGTTCCTGCGCGGCGTTGTACCCCAGCTTTTTCTGGCGGTTATTCATAGCGGCAACCTCCAGAATGATCGCAAGGTTACGGCCCGGCTTGACCGGGATGGTCATCTTCGGCACGTCGATGCCCAGGATATTCATGTATTCGTTTTCCAGCCCCATGCGGTCGTATACCGTCTCGGGATTCCACGGCTCCAGTTGTACCACCAGGTCGATCTTCTCTGTCATCTTGACTGCGCCCATACCAAACAGCCGTCGAACGTTGACAATGCCCACACCGCGCAGCTCCACGTAGTAGCGGATGTTATCCGGTGCGGTGCCGACCAGCGCTTTGGACGAGGTGCGGCGAATTTCCACCGCGTCATCCGCAATTAAACGGTGGCCGCGCTTGACCAGCTCGATGGCGCATTCGCTTTTGCCAATGCCGCTGTCACCCGTGATGAGGATACCTTCACCGTAAACCTCCACCAGCACGCCGTGCCGGGTGATGCGCGGTGCTAACTGCACGTTGAGGTAGCCGATGATCGCCGCCATGCAATCGGAGGTCGCATCCTTGGCCGAAAGCAACGCCACGCCGTTTAACTCGCATTGCTGCTGCAGCTCGGGGAAGATGGGCTGGCCGCGCGTGACCACGATAGCCGGCGGATGCAACGAGCACAACAGCTTTACGCGTTCCTCGCGTTCCTCGGGAATCATTTTTTCTAAAAATGCATATTCCATTTTACCGAGCAACTGAATGCGCTCTGCATCAAAATACAGCGAATAGCCGTTGAGCACCAGGCCGGGACGGTTGACCTCCTTCGAGGCAATGAGGATCTCGGATGCCTGCTGCGGCAGGTGCATGACCTCCCATCCAAGTTCCTGAATGATACGGTCAAGCGAGATGGTAAACTTTTTCGCCAAAGCAAACGCCTCCCTTACGGTATGTTCCATAATTAATTTTAGTATATCATATTCCTTTTATAACTTCAATCTTTTTTAAAAAGAAAAAAGCCACCGTGCGGCAATGTCATTAAGATGATCAAGCGGTCATTCTGAGGAGGGCATCGCCCGACGTGAGAATCCGTTTGTTAGGGTTACGGATTGCCACGGTCGCTACGCTCCCTCGCAATGACGCCGCTTAATGACGTTGCCTAACGGTGGCTTTTGAAAATCGGTTATTCGTTGGCGATCTCGGCACGTAGCCTTCGGATCACACGGTGCTGAATGATGAGCAGGCATACTGCGTGTGCCAGCAATGTGATCAGCCACGAGACCGGATAGGACAAAAACAGCGTTTCGAAGGTACGGTTGATGAGTGCAAACACCGTGTATACCCACACGATACGCACGCCACAAACACCGAGGATGGATACCACCATCGGCGTTACGGACGTGCCCATGCCGCGCAGCGAGCCGACCAGCACTTCCATGATGCCGCACAGGAAATAGCCGGGGCAGATATACCACAAGCGCCGCATACCAAACGCCAGTATTTCAGCCGGAGATACGGCGTTTTCTACCGTGCTGGTGGCGGTGTATAGCGAGAGCATCTCGTTGCCGAACAACAGCAGAATGGTGCTCATCGCTATGCCTGTCACCGTTACACACAGCAGGCACAACCACACGATGCGCCGCAGTCGCTCGGGACGTTTAGCGCCGATGTTCTGGCCGGTAAATGCCAGACAGGTGTGTTGAAACGCGTTCATGGAGGTATAGACAAAGCCTTCCAGGTTACCGGCCGCCGCACTACCGGCAACCGCCGCCGCGCCAAACGAGTTGACCGACGACTGGATGATGATGTTCGAGGCCGAAAAAATGGAGCTCTGAATCCCGGCCGGAATACCGTGGCGCAGCATGAGCAACAGCTTATCCTTGTAAATACGAAGCTTGCGCAGCTCCAGACGGTAGCTGTCGTAGCTGTGTATCAGGCAAAGCACGACCATCACGGCAGAAAAGATCTGCGATACGGTTGTGGCAATGGCTACGCCGGCAACGCCTAAATGGAACACGATGACCAGCACCAGGTTGAGCCCCACGTTGATCAGACCGGCGGCGGTGAGGATATACAGCGGACGCTTGGTGTCGCCCACCGCACGCAAAATGGCCGCACCGAAATTGTAGATCATAGCGGCCGGCATACCGAGAAAATAGATGCGCAGGTACAGCGTCGATTGGTCGATGACCTCGATGGGCGTGTCCATCCATTCCAGCGCCGGCCGGGCGATGAGTAGTCCGATAAGCATAGTGGCGATGCCGCTGATGCCGCTCACCGCCATGGCGGTATGCACCGCACGGTGGACGTTGTGCCGGTCCTCGGCGCCGTAGTATTGCGAGACCGCCACGCTCGCCCCGACCGACAACCCGATAAATAGATTGACGATGAGGTTGATGAGCGCGCTGTTGGAGCCGACGGCGGCCAGCGCGGTGCCGCCCGCCCACTTGGCGACCACGATGATATCGGCGGCATTATACAGCAACTGCAGTAAGCCAGTGAGCATCAGCGGCAGTGAATACTTCAG
The DNA here is from genome assembly GCA_017481085.1 of Clostridia bacterium. Taxonomy (GTDB): domain Bacteria; phylum Bacillota; class Clostridia; order Oscillospirales; family Acutalibacteraceae; genus RGIG426. The sequence goes on from JAFUPS010000229.1 coordinate 12,163, forward strand.
AATATTCGGTAGCAACCGACCGTTGCACATATCCACGTTTCGTTGAATGGTCATGGCGACACCTCCTTTCATCTCAAGCCTACTATATACCAATTATGCCCGAAATGCAAGCGGTGAAACCAAAAAATCTACATCAATTTTCCGCAGAAAAAGCAACAAAAAACAGCGCCCAAAGGGCGCTGTTTTTGAGGAAACGATCTCTAAGCTCAATGGATCGTCACTTTTACTCTGTACCAATCGTCGTAGCCGTAATCGTATTTGGCGGTGGGGTTGCCCATCAATACGCCCTTACGGGGATAGTAGATGTAAAATTCTTTTCCGATCTCGTTCATATCGTCGGAACAGTCGCCGTCGGTAGACATGAAGAAGGAATACGGTTGCATTTCTTTCCCTTCCTCTGCCACGTCCAGAATAATGTGCTGGTCAAAATGCTCGCAATCCTCCGAAATGAACAGGATCAGGCGTGCCTCGGCGTTGGTCTGCATGGTCAGCAAATACCGATCCAGCGGCTTACAGTAGACGCCCTTGGCGTGAGCATCCGGCCGGAAGCCGACGTCCGGCAAAATGCTGGCGCCGGTGCATTTCATGGGATCGGTTTTCCAGATGCCACTGCCGGTGTATTTGAATACCGGAGGCGTTTTTTCCTCCAGCAGGCAAGCCTTGGTCTCCTCGATCTGCATTCTGGCCGCCGTCACCCGGTGTAGGCCGGCGGCGTCAAAATCGTTGAAATAGATGTAAAAATAGCCGTCCTTGACCAGCAACGGGACACCTCCCATATTGGCCATGATCGCGCCGCCGTTAAGCGCGTTCGAAGCAATATCGCCAATGTATTTCCAGCTCGCGCCGCCGTCGTGCGATACCGCCAGACCGATAAAAAAGCAGTTACCAAACCCTGGGTCGCGTTGATTGATCAGCTCGCGGTGGCAGAATCCCACCAGCATACCGTCCGGATATTTATAGGCGCTCATGATCCAGATACCGGAGGGCTCGGCACAGGTGTAGCCGTTGTAATCCATTTCATAGAGGATGTCTGTGCCCAAGGGCTCCTCGGGCGTGCCGACAAATCGGTGGAAATTCGGTTTCTCCGAGTAGCTGGTATTCAGAAAACAATACGTACCGTCCGCATTTTTCAAGGGGACAAAGGTGGCATCCAGCGTGAACGCGCCCAGCTCGGCGTCGCTTTTTGCCAGTTCCGGAGGAGAAATGTGAATGCGCTGCAGTATGTCGGACATAATATGAGCCTCCTTAAATATGATGAGTGGCTGTCATCATTATATAGAAAAAGCACCTGCGTTGGCAAGTGCTTTTTGATGCAAAAGTGTTGTATAACGATGCACAAATCATGCGGAAAGCTTCTGTAAGGCTTCCCATATTTCGTCTTCGGCCTTTTTGCCGTAATGATAAAGCGCAACCGTCACATTCGTGCCGTCTTGTTTCGCACGCGAAGTGCATTTCACAAATCCCACAAGGGATTTATTTCATTGAAAAAGACCGTAACTTTGGTATCAAAGTTACGGTCTTTTTGTTGCCTAAAAGTAACCAAACGGAGCAGAATTGAGGTAAGAGTAAGCAAAAGTACACCAATTATCTGTCAACTTCTGCTCGTTCGAATTTTATTTTGAATGTAAATTCCTCGGGATAAGCATCAAAATCTTGTAAATCAATTTCTAAAGTATAGTATTCACCATGATCAACAAGTCTGTCTGCTAACCACCAAACTTTTTCTCTGCCTTCTAAAGAAATATCCTCGGTTAGAATCCTATAATTGAAAAGACGAATCTCTTTCACCTCATTGTCATATAGCGCACCCTTTGCGTTAATTCTCAAGATTATGAGGTTTCGATTGTATTTATTCTTTTCGCCAACAAATTTATTATAATCGAAGGGAAACTCAAATGATTCTGTACCTATAATACAAGCGTCATGTAAACCACTAATCCAATACCATTCCGGAGGATTGTCAGGATAATTTGAAAGATACACTTTACCTTTTGACATCTTTATTCTCCTTTGCAGTATTGATGGAAGCAATTAAGATACGACGGATTGTTCCAC
>JAFUPS010000230.1 GCA_017481085.1 Clostridia bacterium
GAGATCGGCGCGGACGATCTGGCAACGGTGCACACGCTGACGGTCGGTGATGCGACCTACAAATTCAGCGCGCTGTCGCTGGCGAAGGACGTCATCAACGGTGTCCAGCCTACCGATTTCAAAAACCTCATGCGTGCGTTGGTGCTGTATGCCGACGCCGTACAGCAAATGGCATAAAACAACAAACCGGTCACGGATTTCCGTGACCGGTTTTTCGTTACAGAGAGTGTGTCTGCCAGGTTTCTCCTTCCAACGTTTTCCAGCGGAAGGTGCGGTTTTCGTAGAGTATGTAACCGTGAGGCGAATCGTTTTTGGGAATAGACACCGATCCGGGGTTGAGGCACAGCGTGTTCCCCTGCTTCTCGCACAGCGGAACGTGCGTATGCCCTGAAAGCAACACCCCACCGGCGGCCATCGGCGGCAGGTGATCGGGGCTATATACGTGGCCGTGGGTGGCACACAGGATCACGTCATCCACACTCAGCATGGCATAATCGGCCATGATGGGAAAATCCAGCACCATCTGGTCAACCTCCGCATCGCAATTGCCGCGCACGCAAAGCAGTTGCTCCTTTAGCGGATTGAGCATGGCAATAACCGCCTTAGGGTCGTATTCCAACGGCAGATCGTTGCGCGGACCGTGATACAACAGATCGCCAAGAAGCACCAGTTTATCCGGCATCTCCTGCGAAAAAGCCGCCATCAAACGGTGCGTGTAAGCCGCCGAGCCGTGCAGGTCGGATGCGATCATCAATTTCATAGGATATCCCTCCTTTTCCGTTTTCTATTGTAGCACGCCTCTGCGCTATGTGCAAGCAAAGTTTTTTCGCTTTTTTTGCGAAAACCCTTGACAAATCCGTTAAAAGCGTTATAATAAAATGCGTTGACAAAAACATTGCGGAATTGTGTAAAGGTAGCACGACAGTCTCTGAATCTGTTTGTCGCGGTTCGAATCCGTGTTCCGCAGCCAAAAAAATCCGAAAGCCCGGGCTTTCGGATTTTTTCATTTGTTTCTATTGGGAGTGTGTGGCATTGAACACCTTTCTGACATTGCTGGGCATTGGCGTCGGGCTGTCGATGGATGCGTTTTCGGTGGCGATATGCAAAGGGCTGTGCATGCCGAAGATCAACAAACGGCAAACGCTGCTGATCGGGTTATTTTTCGGCGGGTTTCAGGCGTTGATGCCGTTGATCGGATGGGCGCTTGGCTCGACCTTTGCCTCCTATGTGAGCTTTTTGGCGCCGTGGGTATCGTTTGCGTTGCTGGGATTTATCGGCGGTAAAATGATCGTGGAAGCGTTGCACGACGAGGAAGAAGCAGATACCTGCCACTTGTTTTCCATTAAAGAATTGTTTATGCTGGCCATTGCCACCAGCATCGATGCGCTGGTAATGGGCGTCAGCTTTTCGCTGGATGGCACCAATATCTGGCTGGCCATTACGATTATCGGCGTCACCACGCTGGTGCTTTCGATGGTCGGTGTGCTGGTTGGGCATTACTTCGGCACGCGATTTAAGAAAAGGGCCGAGGTGGCTGGGGGTATTATCCTCTGCCTTATCGGTATTAAGATCTTACTGGAGTATTTACTGCAGGCATAAAGAAAAGCCACTCTTGGGCTATTGCTCAAGAGTGGCTTTTCTTATTTCACGTATTACTGCCGCGTGAGGGCGACAGCCCAAGGCTGACCTCGATAGCGTTATTGACACGGCGCATGGAATCCTCGTCCAACCGTCCCATATGCTCACGCAGACGGCGTTTGTCCAACGTACGCATCTGCTCCAGCAGTACGATGGAGTCCTTAGCCAAGCCGCTGCCGGCTGAGCGCACCTGAATATGCGTAGGCAGCTTTGCCTTGTCTGTCTGGCTGGTGATGGCGGCGGCAATCACGGTGGGGCTGAACCGATTGCCCACGTCGTTCTGCACGATCAGCACCGGCCGCACCCCTCCCTGCTCCGAGCCTACCACCGGACTGAGATCGGCATAGTATATATCCCCTCTGTGTACTGTCAATGTAAATCACCCTTTGCATGTTTCTGTAATGGTATTGTGTCCCACTTTTTTGTTCTTTAAACTTGCCTGTCCATTTTTATTGTATGTTTCTTTTAGGGACATGTCACACACAAAACGTGCATTTTCTTCACTTCCAAAAATTACCAAAAAGCATTGACAGCGGCAGCAGTTTCTTTTAGACTATAAAGCAGAAATTCCGACAGAAAAGGATGGTTTCTGCCATGAAGAAGCTGGGCACCAGCCGCCGGCTCGATGAGCTGGGGCGTGTGGTCGTACCGAAGGAGCTCCGCGAGCGGTGCGGCATTGAGACGGGCGATCAGATTGAATTTTTCACCGAGGGCGATGCGATCGTGATGCGCAAATACCGCGGGTGTTGCGTGTTCTGCAAGGGCACCGATAACGTAAAAATCATCATGGAGCGTGCCGTTTGCGCCGCCTGCTTACAGAAAATTAAAGACGAGCAATAAAAAACGCATCCCACGTGGGATGCGTTTTTTTATCAGTAATTGCCGGTAACTTGCATGCCGGCGATCAATCGGCGGTACATCTCCGGCAGATCAATGGTGGCTTTCCAACCAAGTGCAGCCAGCTTTGCCCCGGACAGATGCATTTTCACGCTGGGGGCGTAACCGTATTTCAGCTCGTCCTCCGGGATGTCGAACACAACCTTGATATTGCCACCGCTCATATCTGCCACCATCTGTGCCATATCGCGGATCTGACAATTGGTCTGCTCATTAACGACGTTATATGCCTCGCCATTTTCACCGTTGAACAGCAGGAACAACAGCGCCGATACACACTCGGCAGTATAGCAATAGTTGCCCCATGAATCGCCAGCGGTGTGCAGCACGATATCGGTACCGTTCAGCAGGCTGCGCGCAAACTGTGCAAACACGCGGTTTTCGCTAGCGGAGATACCAGCCCCAAACGTCTGCGCTAGGCGGGCGATGCGCACCGGTACGCCGTATTCCGCGTGATAGCAGGCACACAGACATTCCGCCATGCGTTTGCCCTCTGGATAGCAGCTGCGCACACCGAGGAAATCAATATAGCCATAGTCGGTCTCAGTAACGGTGGGAAGCGATTCATCCGGTTTGCCATACGCCTCCATGGACGAAAGATATACTATGCTTTCCACCTGCTTTTCGCGTGCCAGCTCCAGCACGTGACGCGTACCGTCGATAGCGGTCATAATGGTTTCCACCGGATAGGTAACCATCTGCTTGGAATTAGTGACAGATGCCGCATGCAGAATGTGATCCACCGGCTCGTCCACACACAGCGGCTGGCAAATATCCGACATGATCAAGCGGATGTTCTCACGTTCAATGAGATCACCGAACGTTTCGCGGGCTTTTTCCTTGCTTCTCACCGGTAGCAACAACCGCACACCTAAACCGCGCAGACGGTTGGCGCAGCAAAGTGCTCGCACAACCGCACCACCAACCAAGCCGGTCGCGCCGGTGATCAACAAACTTTTGCCGGCAAGCTTGTCCCACGGTAGGTCGCTTTTGACAATATTATTGAGATCTTCTTGCAGGATGGGATCGTTGGGAGTTTCGAACAGTTGCATAGAAACGCCTCCTTTTCTCGTACACAAAATCATGGTAGGCGAATGGAAATCTCGCCACCTTGCAATGTTTGCTGTGTATCATCCGACAGGCGGATGAGCAAGCCGCCGTTATCATCAATGCCGATGGCGGTTGCCGGAAACCGTCGCTCACCAACCATGCAGAGGATCGGCTTCCCCACTACCAGTGAATGGGCACGATAGGTTTCCAGAAACGGGCGGTGCGGCAATGCCGCCATATAATCGCTCAGGCAATTTGCAATCGTCGCCGCCAATTGGTTGCGAGTGACCGGAGCAATCGGCAGATGCGTGGCGATATCCGCAATATCCGCCGGATACGCCGCTTCGCGGACGTTGATGCCGATACCGATAAGTACCGCATTCAACCGGCCGGTCGCCGGATCGGTTATCGCTTCGGTGAGGATGCCGCAAGCCTTGCGACCGCCCAGATACACGTCATTGACCCACTTGATCTGCGGTTCAAGGGGCGTGAGCGAGCGCACAGCCTCCACCACTGCGGTTGCCGCCATAGTGGTGAGTAGCATGGCATCGGCATACTCCTGCACGCCATGCAACATCAAAGTCATATACAGACCGCTGCCGGGCGGTGAGTAAAACGAACGTCCCAGCCGACCGCGGCCGGCCGTCTGTTGTTCGGCAAGAAGCAACAGATCGGCCGTTTCGCCGGATAATGCCAGGCGCTTGGCCTCGTTGTTGGTTGAGTCCAGCGTGTCGTACACACGCACCGAAAGCGGTGTGCGGAGTGTTTTTGTAATCTCCACAACGCATAACGTATCGTGCATAGGCATTACAAAATCGCATCGAACGCTTCGTTGACGGTCTTGACGCCAACGACGCGGATATCGTTATGCGGACGGATATGCTTAAGGCAGGCATGCGGCACGATCACGGTGGTAAACCCAAGCCGTGCAGCCTCGCTGACACGGGCATCGGCGTTATTGACCGAGCGTAGCTCGCCGGCCAGACC
>JAFUPS010000023.1 GCA_017481085.1 Clostridia bacterium
GCCCGGGAGCTGATGACCGCCAACGGGCTGGTCGATCTGCTCATCCCGCGCGGCGGTGCGGGGCTTATCCGCAGTTGTGTGGAAAACGCCACCGTGCCGTGCGTGGAGACCGGCACCGGCATCTGCCACGTGTACGTGGATAAAGCCGCCGATCAAGCGATGGCGCTGGATATTATTGAAAATGCCAAGACCAGCCGCCCGGGCGTGTGCAACGCCGAGGAGGTGTGTCTGGTGCATGAAGCAATTGCCGCGGAGTTTCTCCCTAAGCTCAAGGCGCGGTTGGTGGATGCTCGCCCGGTCGACCCGGTAGAGCTGCGGTTGTGTCCCCGTGCGGCGGCGATCATCGAAGGCACGCCGGCCGGACCGGACGATTTCGATACCGAATTTTTGGATTACATCCTGGCGGTCAAGGTGGTGGATTCCACCGCTGAGGCGATCGCGCATATCGGTGCGCATTCCACCGGTCACAGCGAGGCCATCGTGTCGGCAGACGAAGCGGCGCAGGCCGCCTTTGCCGCCGGTATCGACAGTGCGGCGGTGTATATCAACGTCTCTACCCGGTTTACGGATGGCGGCGAGTTCGGGCTGGGTTGCGAAATGGGTATCTCCACCCAGCGCTTGCACGCCCGCGGTCCGATGGGGCTGGAGGAGCTGTGCACCTACAAATATCTCATCACAGGCGACGGTCAGGTACGCTGATAACAGCAAAAAACAAAACACTCTGTTCGATTTTTACCGAACAGGGTGTTTTTTCCTTTGCGTATATTTTTGGCAGTGCTCGTCGGATTTTAGCCGATTTCTTATACGGTTTGTTGAAAAAACAACGAAAAAATTTTTGAAAAACCTCTTGCAATTCCCCAAAAATGCGGTATAATGAAAATACCGAACGGATGTTCGGAACAAGTGTTCGGCTGTTCGGCCGGAAAGCGAGGGAACGAAAATGATGGTATTAAGTTTGATCAGCATGACCGCGATGGCGGCAATGGCTGTCTATTTGTATTTTAGCGCGCACTTTGCCTCTACGCGCCAGATGGCGATGGTGCCGGCGATGTCCTTTGTGATGGAAGTGCTGGCTATGGGAATGCTGTCCGGTGAGTTTGTGTGGCTGACGGTGATCCTGTGCGTGTTGCGCGCTGCGATTTTGCTGTGCTGTGTGGGCGAGCTTCGCCGCGACCGTGCGCGTGCGCGCCGTCGGCGCCGTCAGCGCGAGTCCTTTGTGCGCCAGATGGCGTACACCGAGCCGGTGCATGAGATCCTGACCGGTAAACACACGGCCGATAACGCCGTGGCGTAATCAACAACGGTTCACACCCCTGCCTTTCGTGGGAAGGCAGGGGTGTGTTTTATGTAAAAATGCGTGAAAAGTCCTTGCATTTGGCGCGGTTTATGGTATAATAAGGTATCTATAAAATAAAATGGGCGGTTTGCCGGCATAAAGCGTTGGCGACCGAACGTATACTCTTATGCGAAAAGGGGAAGAAGTCATGGCAGATAACAAAAAAATGGTGAACGCCATCACCGCAATGGACGTGGATTTTGCGCAATGGTACACCGACGTCGTCAAAAAGGCGGAGCTCGCAGACTACTCCTGCGTGCGCGGCTGCATGGTCGTGCGTCCGTATGGTACTGCGCTGTGGGAGAACATCCGCAACGAGCTGGATGCCCGCTTTAAGGAGCTCGGCCACGAGAACGTGATGATGCCGATGTTCATCCCGGAAAGCCTGCTGCAGAAGGAAAAGGACCACGTCGAAGGCTTCGCGCCGGAGGTGGCGTGGGTCACTCACGGCGGCGTGGATGAGCTGCAGGAGCGTATGTGTGTGCGTCCCACCAGCGAAACGCTGTTTTGCGATCACTATGCCAATATCATTCATTCCTACCGCGATCTGCCCAAGCTGTATAACCAATGGTGCTCGGTGGTGCGGTGGGAAAAGACCACCCGCCCGTTCCTGCGCACCATGGAATTTTTCTGGCAGGAAGGTCACACCATGCACGAGACCGCCGAGGAAGCGTTGGCCGAGACCGAGCAGATGCTGAACGTCTACGCCGATTTCTGCGAGCAGAAGCTCGCCATCCCGGTGGTGAAGGGTCGCAAGACCGATAAGGAGAAATTTGCCGGCGCCGAGGCGACCTACACCATCGAAGCGATGATGCACGACGGTAAGGCACTGCAGAGCGGCACCAGCCACTTCTTTGGCGACGGGTTCTCCCGTGCGTTCAACGTGCAGTTTACCGGCCGCGATAACACGCTGCAGTATCCGTTTGAGACCTCCTGGGGCATGTCTACGCGTATCATCGGTGCTATCATCATGACCCACGGTGACGATAACGGCCTGGTCATGCCGCCGGCGGTGGCTCCCACGCAGGTCGTGGTGGTGCCGGTCGCTCAGCACAAGGAAGGCGTGCTGGATAAGGCCGCCGAGGTTACCGAGCGTATCAAGAAGATCGCTCGCGTCAAGATGGATTCGTCCGATAACTCCCCGGGCTGGAAGTTCGCGGAGTATGAGATGAAGGGTGTGCCGCTGCGTCTGGAGCTCGGCCCGCGCGATATTGAAAACAACCAGTGTGTCATCGTCCGCCGCGACAACCGCGAAAAGACCATCGTCTCGCTGGATGAGCTGGAAACCAAGATTCCCGAGCTGCTGCAGGCTGTGCACGACGGTCTGTATCAGAAGGCCTTGGCACGCCGCGAATCGATGACCTATACCGTCACCACCTTCGACGAACTCAAGGAAACGGCCGACAATAAGCCGGGTCTTATCCGTGCCATGTGGTGCGGCGATCTCGCCTGCGAGCTCAAGCTCAAGGAAGAAGCCGGCGTCACCAGCCGCTGCATGCCGTTCGAGCAAGAACAGCTTGCCGAAACCTGCGTATGCTGTGGTAAACCCGCACATAAAATGGTCTACTGGGGCAAAGCCTACTAATTTTCCGTTATACGGCGGCGCTGCCTCCTCGGCGTATCCTCAATACGCCGTCGTCGTTGCTTCTTGTCTAACGAAAAATCCAACCCGTTAGTGTGAGCGACGATTAGACTATTACCTGACGAAAAATCTCCACAAGCAACCGTTATACGGCGGCGCTGCCTCCTCGGCGTATTCTCAATACGCCGTCGTCGTTGCTTCTTGTCTAACGAAAAATCCGCACAAGCAACCGAAATTACATGTGAAAGGAATTTGACCTTATGTTCAATCAGCTTGATAAACCGCTGACCGGTGAAACGGTAGCGGTCATGCACACCAATCACGGCGATATTTCCATCCGTCTGTTTGCGGACAAAGTCCCGAACACCGTGGAAAACTTCGTTACCCATGCCAAGAACGGCTACTACGACGGTATCACCTTCCACCGTGTGATCAACAATTTTATGATCCAGGGTGGTGACCCGACCGGCACCGGCTGTGGCGGCGAGTCTATCTGGGGCCGTCCGTTCAAGGACGAGTTCGACAAAGAGCTGCACAATCTGCGCGGTGCGCTGTCGATGGCCAACGCCGGTCCGGGCACCAACGGTAGTCAGTTTTTCATCGTGCAGGCCAAGCAGGTGCATCCGCAACTGTTGGGGCAGATGCAGGGTCTGCGCGACTACTTCTCCGAGCAGGTAGAAGCCAACTATGCCGCGGTGGGCGGCACGCCGCACTTGGATTACAAGCACTCGGTGTTTGGTCAGGTGTTTGCCGGCATGGACGTGGTCGATGAGATCGCCGGTGTGCCGACCAACGCGCAGGACAAACCGCTTGACCCGGTGGTCATTACCGGCATTGATATTTCGGTTGCCGAATAAGAAAGGATGTCAGCTATGAAACGGATTTTCTCGCTTGCGCTTGCGCTGTTGCTGTGTGTGGCGCTGTTGGGCGCTTGTGCCAAAGAAGAGACCGCCGAAAGCCGCGGTCTGACCACCGCGTACGCGGATGAAGAGCTCGGCTTCCAGTTGGAGCTGCCGGAAAAAGGCGACCAGGTGGTCGTGATGAAGACCAGCATGGGCGACATCTACATCCGTCTGTTCCCGGAAGGGGCTCCCAAGACGGTTGAGAATTTTGTTACCCATGCGAAGAACGGCTATTACGACGGTCTGACCTTCCACCGTGTTATGGAGGATTTCATGATCCAGGGCGGTGACCCGAAGGGCAACGGCACCGGCGGTGAGTCCATCTGGGGCGGTAAATTTGCCGATGAATTCGATGCCAAGCTGCTCAATCTGCGTGGCTCGCTCTCGATGGCGAACTCCGGCGCCAACACGAATGGCAGCCAGTTCTTTATCAACCAGAACAAGACCTTCCAGGACTCTTATTCCCGTAGCTATTGGGAAAAGATGTACGAGCAGATGGTGAGCGTGTACGGCAAGGATATGATGAACCAGTACTATGCCGATGCCACGGCGTTAGCCAATGCTCAGCTCAGCGCGCTCAAGCTCAACATCGATTGGGTGACCGACGAAATGATCGAGCTGTATGAAAAGACCGGCGGCAACATTCATCTGGATGCCAACGTCAAGACGGAAGGCGGCCACGCCGTGTTCGGTCAGGTATACGCCGGCATGGACGTGGTGGATGCCATTGCTTCGGTCGAGGTCGGTTCGGACGGCTCGACGCCGGTGGAGAAGGTCACCATCGTGTCGATGATCGTCACCGAGTACGGCAGCGAGCAGGCGCCGGTGGTGAGCGAATGACCGCTTATCAAACGATGCTGCTGGACGGCAAGACCGTCCGCTACATCGACCAGGGTGACGGCGCGGCGGTGGTGCTGCTGCACGGCTGGGGCACCGAGGCCGCGACCTATCACCTCATTATTGAGCACTTATCCAGGCGTTACCGCGTGATCGCGCCGGATATGCCCGGCTTTGGCGGCACCTACCAGCCGGAAACGGTGTGGGGCGGTGCGGAGTACGTGGCGTTTGTGCGCGCGTTTCTGGCGGCGCTTGACGTGACCGAGGCGGTGCTGATGGGTCATTCCCACGGCGGTCGGGTATCCATCCGTCTGCTGGCTGATCCGCAGGGATTTACGTGCCAAAAAGCGGTGTTGCTGGATGCGGCCGGTCTGCCGGCGCATCACAGCCTGAAATGGCATATCAAGGTGAAAAGCTACAAGCTCGGCAAGGCGATCCTTGGCTGGGCGCCGGTGAAGGCGCTGTTTCCGCACGCCTTGGAAAAGCTGCAGAAAAACGCCGGCTCGGCCGATTATCGGCAGGCATCGCCGGTGATGAAGCAGACGATGAGCCGTGTGTTGGCGGAGGACGTGAGCGACTGTTTGCCGAAGATTACCGCTTCCACACTGTTGATCTGGGGCGACAAGGATACCGCCACGCCGCTGGCTGACGGTCAAAAAATGGAGAAACTCATTCCGGATGCCGGTTTGGTGGTACTGCCGGGCGGACATTTTGCGTTCGCCGAAAACTGGGCACGCACCGCGGCGGTATTGGATGCATTTCTGTAAGGGGAGGACCACTCGATGATGTTAGCGGCCCTTTTGGTAGTGATCGTGCTGTGCGCGGTGGATACGGTGTTTCAAATGCTGTATTTTCTGCACATGCTTCAGCTCAACTCCTACCGCAACGAACGCTATATCAAATGGAGCAAGGAACACGAAAAGGAAACGCTGCCGACCTCGCGCTTCTGGGGCTTGATCGGCTTGGCGGTGATGCTCATCACGTCTGCTGGCTGGATGGCGTCGTGGGAATTTGATCCGACCATCGGCGTGTGGATCGCCGCGGCATTGTTGGCGGTGACCGTGGTGACCGATATTCCGAAAAAAGCCAAAAAACCGCTGGTGATCACCGGGCGTGTCAGCCGCATGATCGTTACCTTTTCGGTGTGTGCGGTGCTGGTGCTGGGCGGCGCGTTTTTGCTGGCTTACCTTTCCGATTACCGCTTTCTCGGTGCGGCGGCGGCACTGTTGCTGTTGTGGTTGCTGCTTGTCGTGGTGATGGTGCCGGTGGTCAACGTGCTCAATCAGCCCATTGAACAACGCATCAACAACAAATTCATTAACGAGGCCAAGCAGATTCTGGCCGATAGCCCCAACCTTACGGTGGTGGGCATCACCGGAAGCTTTGGCAAGACCAGCACGAAGTATTTTTTGCACGCGTTGCTGTCAGCACAGTACAACGTGCTGGCAACGCCCGGCAGCGTCAACACGCCGCTGGGGTTGGTGCGCATCATCCGTGAAAACCTCAAGCCCTCGCACGAGGTGTTCATTGCCGAAATGGGCGCGAAAAACGTGGGTGACATTCAGGAGCTGTGCGAGCTGGTGCATCCGCATATCGGTATTCTCACGTCTATTGGTCCACAGCATCTGGAGACCTTCAAAAGTGTGGAGAATATCGTTTCCACCAAATTCGAACTGGCAGACGCGTTGCCGGCGGATGGGTTTATCTGTCTCAATACCGATAACGAGTACATCGCCGGTCGAGCGGTGACCAACACCAAAACCGTGTCTTATGGCGTGGCGGACGGCTCGGCGGCGGATTACCGTGGTAGCGATATTACCGTTGGCTTGTCCGGCTCTACCTTCACGGTGACCGCGCCGGACGGAGAAAGCTGTACCTACACCACCCGGCTGCTCGGGTCGCACAACATCCAAAATCTGGTGGGTTGCATCGCGCTGGCGCATACGCTGGGCATTCCGCTGAAAAAGCTGGTGTATCCGGTGCGGTTGCTTAAGCCGGTGGAGCATCGGTTAGAGCTACTCCCCAACGGCTTTATCGACGATGCGTACAACGCCAACCCGGTCGGGTTTAAGGCGGCGCTGGACGTGTTGGCCGGTTTCCCGGGTCAGCGTGTGCTGGTCACACCGGGCATGGTGGAGCTGGGCGACAAGCAGGATGAGCTCAACGAGGAATGCGGCGCCTATGCCGCCGACAAGTGCGATTACGCGGTGTTAGTGGGTGTCAAGCAGGCACCGCCGCTGGAGAAGGGCTTGCTTTCCGCCGGTTTTCCGCCGGAGCGGCTGTATATTGCCAAAACCCTGCAGGACGGTCTGAACTGGGTGGCGGCGTTGCCGGCAGAAGGTCCGCGTACCGTGCTGCTGGAAAACGATCTTCCGGATAACTTCCTGTAAGGAGGACATAGCATGAAAACAAACGTAGCGGTTATTTTCGGCGGCCACAGCACCGAGCATGAGGTCTCCGTCATTTCGGGTATTCAGGCGTTTTGTGCGCTGGATACCGCCAAATACAACCCTATCCCGGTGTATATCACCAAAAACAACGAGTGGTACACCGGCGAGGAGATCGGCAATATCAAGGCGTATGCCGACCTGAAAGCGCTGCTGGCAAAGGCCACGCGCGTTATTCCCGTGCCGGCCGGCAACGGCAAGGTGAGTTTGCTGCGCTTCCCGATGAAGAAGTTCGGCAAGCCGGAGGTGGCGGAGTTTGAAGTGGCCATTCCGGTGGTGCACGGCACCAACGTGGAGGATGGTACGCTGATGGGTCAACTGGAAATGCTGGGTGTTCCGTACGCATCCTGCGACGTGACCGCGTCGGCCATTGGTATGGATAAGGCGGTCATGAAAGATGTTCTCAAGCGCGCCGGCGTGCCTGTGCTGGAGGCATATACGCTGATGGGCGCGGACTACATGGCCGACA
>JAFUPS010000231.1 GCA_017481085.1 Clostridia bacterium
AAATCCACGCGCGTTTTACCGCTGTCACCCTGCATACCGGCATATTGCGGTGCTTCCGGCGTGCAGAGGGTTCCTTCTTTTTGGCAGAAGGTAATGATTTGCATAGGTTCAAACATATAAAGATCTCCTTTCATTTTTTATTCCGATAATTCGGATTCGCCGGTGAAAGCAATGCTGAGATCGGCTTTCACGTCGGCTTTGTCGGTATACCCGAAGTTGTTTTTGCCGAGCAGTACCGCACCGGTATGACTGCCGGATTTCATCAGCTCCTCGGCAAGAGCTGCCCCGATGCGGTTGTACTGGTCGCACAGCAGTCGGCGGATACGAAGCTCGCTTTGCGACAGCACGGACGGCTGTGAGTGGATATACCCGACGAACTCCTCGCGGGACATCCCCAGGCTGGCCGCCAACCGTTCCACAGTTAAGGGGACCCCTTTTTCGGAAGCGATCGTCTCGGCTTCGTTGATTGCCTCCTGAACGCGCTTGTAGCTGTGGATAATGGGAATGGACATGAGCGTGATACCTCCTTTCAATTCGAGTGTAGCACACTTGGTAACTGCAAAGTGAATAGTAACATACTGCAAAATGGGTGCAAACCGGCTGCATTCCTACTGCAATCCGGCCCGAAAATGAAAAAAAGCAGAGTGCTTTTTCGCACTCTGCTTCGTAAAATGATGATTTTTTTACACGGCTTTGCCGTCGCCCTCACCGAAATACACGTCGTACCACGTGAGGAACATATATACGGTCCACACCTTACGGCTGTTATCTGCCTTGCCGTCGCGGTGGTCGTCCAGGTACTGGACGAGTTCTTCCGTTCGGAAGAACATCTTCGCTGTATCCGACGTGAAGGCCGCTTTTACGCGGTCGTAATACTCCTGCTTTTTCAGCCAGATACGCACCGGCACCGGAAACCCGAGCTTCGGCTTGGCGGTGGCTTCCTCTGGCAAATGCCGTGCGGCAGCTTTGCGCAGGGCGTATTTGGTGGTACCGCCGGCAATGCGATGCTTCACCGGAATACGGGATGCTACCGCAAAGACCTCCTTATCGAGGAACGGTACGCGCAGCTCCAGCGAGTGGGCCATGCTCATACGGTCGGCCTTGAGCAGGATATCGCCAATCAGCCAGCGATGGATGTCCACAAGCTGCATTTGCGTCACCGGATCGTGCTTGGCATTTTTTTCGTAGAGTTCGCCGTTGACCTTGGTCGGATCGGTAGCGACAACGTTTTTGAGCAGTCTGGCCTTTTCCTTGCGGTCAAACATGAACGCGTTGCCGATAAACCGCTCCGGCAGCGATTTCGCGCCACGGATGATAAACGACTTGCCTTTGAAATTCACCGGCACGGCTTTGACCGCCGCCGCCAAAGTCTTGCGCAGCCACAGCGGCAATTTCTGATAACTGGCCAGCGAATACGGCTCATGGTAGATGCGATAGCCGCCAAACAGCTCGTCCGCACCTTCGCCCGAAAGCACCACCTTCACCTGTTCAGCCGCCAGCTTGCACACAAACCACAGCGCCACACACGCCGGGTCGGCCAGCGGTTGATCGAGATGATACTGCACCTTCGGCAACGCATCCCAGTATTCTTCCTCGGTGATGAGGTGGGTGAAGTGCTCCACACCGATGGCCTCCGCGGTATGCGAGGCAAAGATGCTCTCGTTGTAATGTTCACCGTTATCGAACCCAACGGTAAACGCCTTCTGCCCACCGAAGTAGGACGCGACAAACGCCGAATCCACACCGCTGGAGAGGAAACAGCCCACCGGCACGTCGCTCACGCGGTGTGCGGCGACCGAAGCGGTAAATACCTCGTCGATCGCATCCACCGCCTGCTGCTCGGTCATGCTGTCATCCGGCGAGAAGGTTGCCTCCCAATAGCGGGTAATGGTGATCTCGCCGTTCATGACGGTCATATAATGTGCCGGCGGCAGACATTTTACGCCCTTAAAGAAGGTCTCGTCCGGCAGGGAGTATTGATACGACAGATAATGGTCCAGCGCCTGCTCGTTAAATTCCTTTACGAAATGCGGATGCTCCAGCAAGCATTTGATTTCCGATGCGTAGAGGATATCGCCCTCTGCCGTCCGGCAGTAATAGATCGGCTTGATGCCGAAGAAATCACGGGCAATAAACAAATCGCCTGTGCGGATGTCGCAAATGGCAAAGCCGAACATACCGCGCAGCTTGGGCAGCATAGCGGCACCCCATTGCTCGTAACCGTGCACCAGCACCTCGGTATCGCTTTCGGTGGCAAAGGTATGCCCGGCGGCAATCAGCTCCTCGCGCAACTGCCGGTAGTTGTAGATCTCGCCGTTAAAGGTGATGACCAGCGTTTTATCTTCGTTATAAATAGGCTGATGCCCGGCGTCCAGGTCGATAATGCTCAACCGACGGAAACCCATGGTCACACCGCCTCCCAAATAAAAACCGTCCGAATCGGGACCGCGATGGGTGATGCGTTCCGCCATACTGTGAATGACCTGCTCACGCGTTTCGATCTGGCCGGTAAAACCGCAAATGCCGCACATGCAAAATTACCTCTCTCAAAAAAATATCAATATGTATTATAACGCAAAAGCGATAGGATGTCCAGTTTTCTGCAAAAAAATTTCCTCTACTTGATTTTTTTGTCGGATTGATTATAATAATAGACAGATTTTCCAATGTAGGAGGTTTCGTCCCATGACGGCAAATGAATGGAAAGAACAGCTTCTCGCCGGTACATATGACAAGTCAATCGCCTATTTGTATGGTGAGGACTCTGTGGCAGAGGCTCGCCAGCGGTATATTCGTGTGATCGACGGATATGTGGAGACATTTGGTGAACCGACGGCTCTGCGTCTGTTTTCCGCACCCGGTCGCACCGAGATCGGCGGTAATCACACCGATCATAACCGCGGTCGTACGCTGGCGGCGTCGGTCAACGTCGACGTTATTGCTGCAGTTGAAGCGACCGACGGAGATATTGCGGTGCAGTCGGAGGGGTATCCCATCGACCGTGTTTCGCCGTGGGAGCTTAATCCCATCGAAGAGGAAAAGGGCCGATCCACCGCGCTGGTGCGTGGCTTGGCGGCGCGTTTTGCGCATTTCGGCTGGGAGGTCGGCGGCTTTAATGCTTACACCACCTCATCGGTCCCCAAAGGCTCTGGGCTGTCCTCGTCGGCGGCATACGAGGTGCTGCTGGCCACCGTTCTGAACGTATTGTATAACGATGGTGGCATCTCTCGCGTAGAGCTGGCTAAGGCCTCACAGTATGCCGAGTGTGTGTATTTCGGCAAGCCGTGCGGTCTGCTGGATCAGACGGCTTCGTCCGTCGGCGGCGTGGTCTCCATTGATTTTGCCGATCCCACCAACCCGATCGTTACCCGTCCGGCGGTGGATTTCGATGCGTTTAGTCTGTCGCTGTGTGTGGTAGACGCTCACGCCGACCATGCGGATCTCACGCATGAGTACGCCGCTATTCCGGCCGAGATGAAGGCGGTTGCCGAGCAGCTCGGTGCTACCTATCTGCGCGAGACGAACGCAGATGAGCTGTTGCGTCATATTGACACTGTGCGTGCCGCCTGCGGTGACCGTGCGGTGTTGCGTGCGTTGCATTTCTTTGCCGAGGATGCACGTGTGCCGCGTCAGGTACAGGCGCTGGAA
This sequence comes from Clostridia bacterium, assembly GCA_017481085.1. Taxonomy (GTDB): domain Bacteria; phylum Bacillota; class Clostridia; order Oscillospirales; family Acutalibacteraceae; genus RGIG426. The sequence goes on from JAFUPS010000231.1 coordinate 3,649, forward strand.
TCGGGCGAC
>JAFUPS010000232.1 GCA_017481085.1 Clostridia bacterium
GACCACCGCGTTGGCACTGCGCCACGCATCACGGCCGCTGCGCAACACGCAGACGTTACCGCTTTTGAGCGCCAGCGCCGCGGCGTCACTTGTCACGTTGGGACGGCTTTCGTAAATGATAGCCACCACGCCCATCGGCACCGCCACCCGACGGATGGACATACCCTTGGGATGCGTCGTTTCGCGAAGCACACGACCGACCGGATCGGGCAGTGCCGCCACCTCGCGGATGCCGTCAGCCATACCGCGGATACGCGCCGGCGACAGCAACAAACGGTCAAGCAGCGAATCGCTGATGCGACCGCGTGCTGCCTCGGCATCGGCAGCGTTGGCCGCCAAAATATCGTCGGTATGTGCTTCCAGCGCCTGCGCCATCGCCACCAGCGCCGCGTTTTTCTGTTCAGTGGTTGCCGTGGCCATAGCGGATCTTGCCGCCGACGCGGCAATCAGTAATTCCTGCGTCGTCATGCATCCGTCCTCCCGGCAATAAAACGTGTACCGGCCTCGCCGCCCTCTGCAATGGTATACAGCAGCTCCGGCTTGGCGCCGTTGGAGATGATCATATCCACGCCGGCGGCATTCGCCATCTGTGCGGCCTTGAGCTTGGTGACCATACCGCCCGTGCCCAGCTTGCTACCGCGACCACCGGCCGACGCCATCAGCTCCGGCGTGATCTCATGCACTGCCGGGATGAGCTCAGCAGTGGGATCGGTATGCGGATCGGCGGTATACAGTCCGTCGATATCGGTGAGCAGCACCAGAAGATCGGCCTGCACACACTTGGCGACGATCGCACCCAGCGTATCGTTATCGCCAAGCGAGATCTCATGCGTGGCAACCGTATCGTTTTCATTGATAATGGGCAACGCACCCAGCTCCAACAAGCGGAACAGCGTGTTTTCCACGTTGTGACGGCGTTCCTTGTTCTCGATATCCTCACCCGTCAGCAGAATCTGCGCAACGGTATGGTTGTATTCACCAAACAGCTTATCGTATGTATACATCAGCTCGCACTGCCCCACGGCAGCAGCGGCCTGCTTGCCCGGCATATCGGCCGGGCGTTCGCTTAAACCAAGCTTGCCCACGCCCATACCGATCGCACCCGACGACACCAGAATGATCTGATGACCGGCGTTTTTCAGATCGCTCAACACACGGCAGAGATCCTCCACGCGACGGATGTTGAGATGCCCGGTCGCATGAGCGAGAGTAGAGGTGCCGACTTTTACGACGATTTTCATTTTCCCAAGTCCTTTGTTTTTTCATAAGCGGCGATCACCGCATCGGTCACGTCCGCACGGAACGCCCCCTTCTCCAGCCGCCGCACACCCTGAATGGTGCTGCCGCCGGGGCTGCATACCGCATCTTTGAGCGCTCCAGGATGCTGGCCGGAGGTCATGAGCAGCTCGGCCGTTCCAGCCATCATTTGCGCCGCATACAGAATGGCCTTATCACGCGGCAGACCGCAGGCTACGCCACCGTCTGCCAGCGCTTCGATAAACTGACACGCAAACGCCGGACC
>JAFUPS010000233.1 GCA_017481085.1 Clostridia bacterium
ACCGGGCGGCGGTGGCGGAGCAGATGTCCAACAATCACGTTTTGCAGTCACAGCAAAACTTCGTAGCTGCCTACAACGCACAATTGGCAGCCGAACAGGCCGCCGGCGAAGCGGCGGAATCGGCTCAACAGGCTATGCCGCCGCTGTATGCGACCTATGAGGTTACGTCGTTTGCAGAGATCAGCGAAGCCTACGCAAACGGCAGAGCGGTATATTGCGTATATTACTCCTATATCGGGACGCTGTCCATTCTGCTCAACGGTCGGTACGCCACCTTTGATCTGATCGATGCCAGCGGCCAGTTGCTCACGCTACGCATCAACAACAACGACGCGTGGAGCATGACCTCTACCCAAATGGTCACCGCTACAAAGCTACCCGTCTTTTCCTCTGTTGTGCTGGCATCCGGTAATACGCACGTCTTGGCAGATAACGCCTTTTACATGGTGTCCGGCACTTCTCTTGCGTTTTTGTCGAACGATCTGTCCGCAACGGGAGTATCCGGCTTTCAATGTCTGCGCACCGCCGACGAGAACGACGTGCAGACGGCTGTCATACAGTATCAAGAGGGTGATACCGGTACCATGCGCATCCGTACCGTTACCGGCGACTTAACGATCCGTAACGACAGCACGGATGCCGCCGTCATCAATATTTTGAAAAAGGAGGCGTAAAATTATGGTAAAAATCTATCTTTCCCCGGCTCTGCACGGCACCGATAATCCGACAAAATGCCCGGGTAAATGCAGTGAGAACACCCATTGTGCGCAATATATGGATATTGTCGAACGCCGGCTGAAGGAGATCGGCTTTACGGTGCGTCGCGCCGGCAATGCCACCGGCAACACCGCCATGAACGCACGTGTGCGGGAAGCCAATCTTTGGCGCGCTGACATCTATTACGTGGCACACACCAATGCCGGCGGCGGCCGGTACAGCATGACCATGTGCTGGGACGACGAAGCTAGCCGTAAAAAGGCGGAGATCCTGCACAAATACCGGCAGAGCGTTGACCGTCACATCGTGCGCACCAACACCGAGCTGTACGAGATCCGGGCAACCAAGGCCCTCTGCCTGTATGACGAGCTGTTTTTCCACGACAACGCAGAGGACTGTGCATGGTTTCACAACGGCGGCATGCAACAAATGGCCGAAGAGACCGTGCAGGCATTGTGCGAGATCGGCGGCCTCCCCTACCGTCCGGCGGCTTCTGAAGAGGAAGCGGCTGACGGTCCCAAAAGCTACCGTCTGTTCAGCGTACCGCTGTATGCATCCTCCTCGGCACTTCGTGCGGCTGCCACGGTAACCGGCACCTACTATCGCTGGGATGACCGCGTACTGCGCGGAAGAGTGCGTATCACCAACAGTCCCGACAATATCGAGAAGCCCGGTCAGGTCACCGGCTGGGTGGATGCAGAGGCGGTGATGTAAATGACCGGCAACGATATTTTGCGCACCGCCATGACATTGATGGGCTACACCGATGCCGCCGGTAACGTGGACGGGGAAGCCGCCCGCACCGCCACCCGCCACGGGCTGGCGGTCGTCCGACAGATCTATGCGGAGTTGGCGTATGCTATCGGCGAAACGCCGATCGAGCTGGTCACGCTCTCCGAGCCGATCCCGCTGCCGCACCGGTTACTGGTGGAGGTCATGCCGTACGGTGTGGCCACCCTGCTCGCCATCAGCGAGGGCGACAATAACAACGAGGCGGCCTTTGCGATCCTGTACAACCGCAAGCGTGGCCTGATGACACTCACCGACAAGCGAGTGGACGTGCTCCCTCGCTGACCTACAAGGAGGATACTATGGAAGAAATGGAAGTAACCGTCACACCAGACGTTACCGATAACACTCACCCGTCGACCGAGGAACTACCCGTGTCCGACATCGACACGACCGCCGCCGAAGCGGCATCGGCGGACGTGTATCTCCCCGTTTATAACGGGGAAATCGTCCGCGTGGAGGCCGGTGATACCCAACGCGTCACCGGACTCTTGCAAAAAGGCCTGCGGTTTGAGCAGTTTGCACCGCAGTTTGAACGGCTGAAGACCATTGGCCGGGCGCTCGGTTGCTCCAAGCCGGAGGAGGCTGTGGAATACATAGCCATGGCGTTGGAACAAGCACAGTACGAAGGAATCCTGCAGGAAGTAGGCGGTAACGAAGCCATCGCCAAGGAGCTGCTCGCCGCACGCTCTGCTCTGCCGCAGGACAAGCCGGAGCCGGATGCCGCCGTCCTCTTGAACGAGCGGCTGGCAGACGAATTTCTGGCTCTGCGGGCGGCATACCCCGAAGCCGGCGATTGGGACAAGCTCCCCGACCGGGTGCTGCAGCAGGCCGCACAGAGCGGTCGCTCGCTCACCGATTGCTGGTTGCAGTACCGACACGACCAGCAGATGCGCATTGACGATGCCAAAACGGCCGCCGCACGGGCAGCCGCCGGCAGCGTCGGCTCGCTCCGCTCGATGCCGGATACCGGTGTGGAAGCGGCAAGCCGCTCGTTTTTAGCAGGGTTCCGCAGTCGTCTGTAACCCCAAATTTTACGTAACAGAAAAGGAGAAAACACTATGTCTACTATCAACACTATCGAATTCAATACCGCCATGACGCAGGAGCTGGACAAGGCGGTCGTGCAGAAGGCCGCTACCGGTTTTCTGGCGGACAATGCCCTGCGTGCCAAGTTCGTCGGCGCCAAAACCGTGCTTATCCCGGAGGTGGATATGTCCGGTCTGGGCGATTATGACCGCGATACCGGCTTCGTTTCGGGCAGCATTCAGGTATCCAACAAGCCGTACACGCTGTCGCAGGACCGCGGCCGCTCGTTCCAGCTCGACCGTGAGGACGAGGACGAGACCGGCATCGCCAACCTGGCCGGTGAGGTGCTGGCAGAGTTCGTGCGCACCAAGGTCGTGCCGGAAATGGATGCCTACAACCTCTCCAAGCTGGCCGGCTATGCCGCCGATAACGAGCAGACGGTCACCGGCGATGCCGCCACCGCACCGTATGCGCTGTTCACCGACGCGGTGGATGCCGCACGCGAAGCGGTCGGCTACGACGAGGAGCTGGTCGCTTTCGTCGATCATACTTTGCTGTCTGCCCTGCAGCGCTCGGAGGAGATCTCCCGCATGATGGTGGTCAGCGACATGAAGAAGGGCGATATCAACATGCAGGTCACGACCCTCAACGGCGTGGCGCTCATTCCGGTGGAAAAGAGCCGCATGAAGACCGCCTACACCTTCTATGACGGTGCCACATCCGGTCAGACGGACGGCGGCTTTACCCCGGATGCGTCGGCAAAAGACATCACGCTCATCGTCATGCCCAAGCGTGCGGCCTCGCTGGTCAAGAAGACCGAAAAGACGCGCACCTTTACGCCGGACCAGAACCAGGGTGCGGAAGCGGACAAGATCGACTACCGCGTGTATTACGATCTGTTCGTGAAAAACAGCCTCGGTGCGGGCATCATCGCCCACATCGCCGGCTAAACCCCAGCGCATTCCCCGCCCTTTTGGGGCGGGGAATGCCCCCGCACAGGAGGTGTGACATTATGAATTCTTCCGCACTTCGTGCGATCATTGCCGCGGCGGCGGCAGCCTTATCGCTGTGCCTGCAGCAGTTGGCGGTGCCGGTAGCGGTACTACTGGTAGTCATGCTGGCCGATTACGGCAGCGGCATAGCCAAAGCGGCGGTCAACCGTACGCTATGCAGCCGCATCGGGTTACAAGGCATTCTCAAAAAGCTCGGCTACTTAGCGGTGGTAGGCGTGGGGCTGGTGACCGATTACGTCATCGGTCAGGCCGCCTCTACCCTCGGCGTTGAGCTGGGTGCTACCTACGCTATCGGCTTACTGGTCACCTTTTGGCTGATCGTCAACGAGCTCATCAGCATTCTGGAAAACGTGAGCGAGCTGGGGGTGCCGATGCCGGCGTTTCTGCAAAAGGCCATTGATCGCCTAAAGATCACCATTGAAAAGAAATCTGAGGAATAACCGCCATGACCGTTCATCTGCCCGATCTGATCGGTGGCGGATACCGCGATTTCTGGCGCTGTCGCAAGCGTTATCGCGTACTCAAGGGCGGTAAAGCCTCTAAAAAATCCGCCACTACGGCATTGTGGTACATTTATCATCTGATGAAATATCCGCTGGCCAATCTGCTGGTGGTGAGGGCGTATGCCAACACCCACCACGATTCCACCTTTGCCCAGCTGCAATGGGCCATCCGGCGGCTGCACGTCACCGCCTTATGGAAGGCAACCGAACATCCGCTGTCGCTGGAATACCGCCCGACCGGGCAACGCGTATTGTTCCGCGGCTTTGACGACGTGGATAAGCTCGCCTCCGCCACCGTACCCGAAGGCTATCTCTGCTGGGTATGGTTGGAGGAAGCATCCGAAATCGTCAGCGAGCAGGATTTCGATAAGCTGGACCTATCGGTGCCGCGCGGACAGCTACCCTCCCCTTTGTTTAAGCAAACCACCATCACCTTTAATCCCTGGAGCGAGAAGCATTGGCTGAAGGCGCGGTTTTTCGACCGGCCGGACGCGGACACCGCGGTATTCACCACCACCTATCAGTGTAACGAATTTCTGGATGAAGTTGACCGCCGTCGCTACGAGCGTATGAAAACGGCTCAGCCACAGCTTTACCGTGTTGCCGGCTTGGGCGAATGGGGCATTGCCGATGGGCTGGTATTTGAAAACTGGGAAACCGCACCGTTCGACGTGGCGGCGTTGCCGCCCTGCTACACCCGGATATTCGGGTTGGACTACGGCTATTCCAACGATCCGACCGCGTTTATTGCGGCGGCCGTTGATCCGGTAGCCAAGCAGTTGTATATCTTTGACGAGCATTACCAAACACGCATGCTCAACGGTGAGATCGCCGCGATGATCGTACGAAAAGGCTATGCCAAAGAGCGCATCCGTGCCGATGCCGCCGAGCCGAAATCCAACGAGGAGTTACGGCGGCTGGGATTGTCCCGTCTGCGCGCGGCAGTCAAAGGACCGGACAGTGTGCGTAGCGGCATCGCCGCCTTGCAGGAGTACCACATCACCGTACACCCAAAATGCGTGCATACCGTTGCGGAACTGTCCTCCTACGTCTGGGAGAAGGACGCCGACGGTCGCGGTCTTAATCGGCCGGTCGACCGGGATAATCATCTGATGGATGCGCTTCGATATGCCATGACCGACATCCGGACACCACACCCGACGGCGCACGTGCCGCGCGTGCGCTCCGAATGGAACGCCGCCGATTTTTGCGGCGGCTGGGGCTGACACCCCTACGAAAACTATAAAAGGAGGGATTTCCCCTTGTCTACCGTTTTACGATGGGATTCACCCATCCGTATTGCCGATGAATACGCCGCCGGCTGCAACTACAAGGCCGGGCTGGGACGACGCGGTCTGTTTGAGCAGAACAAGGTCAACGAACGCTTTTACATCGGCGATCAATGGCACGGCGTACAAGCCAGTGCCGAACGTCCGCTGGTACGCGAAAACATCATCAAGCGTATAGGCGATTACAAAATGTCGGTGATCGGTTCCAATCCCGTCACCGTCAACTACACCGCCGACGGTGTTCCCAACACCGTCGATACCCAAAAACGCATCGCCAAATGGCGCGGTGATCTGGCACTCGGAGTTTGGCCGACCGCTGAACCGGTAACCGCCGAAGATGAAGTAAATCTGGTGATGACCGCACTGTCCGATTACTTCCGTGTCACGTCCGAGCGCTTGCGCTTTGATGAGCTGAAAAGCCGGATCCTGCGCCGCGCGTATATCTCCGGCACCGGCCTGCTGTATACCTATTGGGACGACCATCTGCAAACAGGATTGTACGCCGATGAAGCACGTACTGCTCCCATTCTCGGCGATATCCGCTGCGAGGTGCTGGACGTGGAAAACGTCTGCTTTGGCGATCCGACGCTGGACGATATTCAGGAGCAGCCGTATATTCTGGTGGTACAGCGCCGCCGCCTGGATGATATCCGGCTGGAGATGAAGCGGCTTGGGCGCAGTGCGCAGGCGCAGGATCTGCGCCCCGACAACACCGGCGAAGAAGAACTGCCGGACGGCAAAGCCACCGTTATCACCAAGTTCTACCGCGAATGGGACGAAACCGGCACGCAGTCGGTCATCCGTGCGGTGCGCGTGTGCGGCAACGTGGTCGTGCGGCCGGCGTGGAGTCTGGGCGTGCGGCTGTATCCGCTGGCCAAATTCCATTGGGAACCTCGCCGTCGCTGTATTTACGGCGAAAGCGAGATCACACATCTGATCCCCAACCAGATCGCCATCAACCGTATGGTTACTGCCAGCGTGTGGGCGGTGATGATGATGGGTATTCCGATCAGGGTGGTCAACGGCGACGTGGTACAACAGAAGGTGACCAACGACCCCGGTCAGGTCATCCGTGTGTTTGGCAGCAGCGACGACGTCAATTCTGCCATTCGCTATATCCAGCCGCCGAATTTTTCGCCGCAGTTTGATGCCAACATCGCCTCGCTGATCCGTAACACCATGAGTCAGGCCGGCGCCAACGATGCCGCCTTGGGCGACATGAATCCGGACAACACCTCCGCTATCATCGCCCTGCGCGAAGCGGCTACCATGCCGATGCAGACCATGCAGAACCGGTTTTATGCGTTTGTGGAGGACGTCGCACGTATCTGGGCGGAATTCTGGGTGACACAGTACGGTCCGCGCAGCCTCAAGATCGAGGACGAAAGCGGCGTTTGGTACCTGCCGTTTGACGGTCGCCGTTTCCGCGATCTTCTCATTTCGGTGCGTGCCGACGTGGGTGCCTCCTCGCTGTGGAGCGAAGCACAGTCGGTGCAGACGCTGGATAATCTGTTTGAGCATCAGGTTATTGACGCCACGCAGTATCTCTCGCGGCTGCCCAAGGGTACCGTACCCAACCTGTCCGGTCTGCTACGCGAGCTACAGCAGCCGCAGGAGACCGTGACCGCCACCGAAGGAGGTGTTGCGGATGCAGTATCCGTCGTTTAACCGTCAAAGCGAGCGCATGCTGACGCTGGCCGATTTCAGTGGCGGTATTGATGCCTCTGTAGCCGACACCGCGCTGGCCGCTAATCAGTTACGAAACGCCTGCAACGTGTATTGGCAAAATGGTGTACTGCGTACCCGGCCGGGGTTTTCCACCACGCCCAACAGTCACATTACGTTGCCGACAATACGTCTGCAGGCCGATGCACCGGAGCTTACGTATATCAGCGACCGACCGGGAATACTGCGATTTATCATCCACGATACCGCATCCCGTGACGGTTATTCGCTGGCGGTGCTGTTTTGCCGCACCGACGGCGGTATGGATGTCATCCGTACATCCATCCACACCGCTGACTGGACGGAATTGCCGGAGCAACTGCTACCGATTGACGACGGCATTGAGCTTGGGCTTGTGTACGTGGACGGCATGCCCTATCGGGTAAGCGCCGACGGCACACTCAGCGCCGTCACCCCCTACATTCCCACCGCGGTGATTGCCGCACGCGGCTCCGCCGACCTGGAAACCGCGCGTGAGCTGACCGCGCCGCCCGGTACCTCCTACGAGCCGTTTAACCGGTTGACGGACTCCTTCCGCGTGGAGTATATCCTTACGGAAGGCAAGCCGTATTTTACGTTACCCTCTGCCTGCCGCCATTACATCGGTGTGCTGACCATTGAACTCATGGGGTATTACACCCAGACCTATCAGGTACGCAGCGACAGCGGCATCAGCGATATTACCACCTCGGAATTTCTTGGGTATGAGGTATGCTGGTCCACGCCGACGGGTGTGTTTTGGTTTCTTAAGGACAAGACCCCCTGCGTGCCCGACTGCCGCACCTGGAGCTCGGTACGCGTGACCTTTACGCCGCATACGGATGCGCCGGCGAATCGCGATATCATCAAGTCCATGCGAACGGCAGTCTGGTTCGGCGGCAGTTTATCCGGTCTGGGCGGCGGCACGAGATGCTTTTTGGCAGGCAGTGCCCAAAATCCCAGTCTGCTGTGCTACAGCGCAGTAGGCGATGCCACCTACTTCCCCGAAAACAACGATGCACACGTCGGTCAACCCGGACAGGCTATCACGGCCTTACGCAAGCAATCGGACATGCTGGTGATCTTTAAACGTCACGAGATCTGGTACACCACCTATCAAAACGGCGTGACCGATGCATCCACGCTGACCGATGCGCTGGAAAGCGGGGCGGTGGTGGATGTAGAGGCGGCATTGGCTACCTTCCCCCTGGCTTGCATTTCCTCCGATATCGGCTGTAATTTACCGGGCACACTGGCGCTGTGCGACAACCGCTTGGTATGGACCAACAGCGACGGTAACGTATACGTGCTGGTCAGCGGCAATATCTACAGCGAGCGCAACGTACGCAGCATCGGTGAGGCCATTCGTCCGCTGATGCCTGCTCTCACCGCCGAAACCACCCGGGCGCTGGACTACGACGGACATTACTATCTGCAGACCGGCAAGCAGGCGTTTCTGTTTGATTACAACGCCGCCGCACTCAGCGCCGTTTCCGCCTCCACCGCTAACGACACGTTGCGCAAACGGGTGGCCTGGTACCGCTGGGAATTCCCCCGCGATCTTGCCCCGGATATGTTGCTGGCAGACCGCGACCGCATTACCATGGCAATATGGTCCGGCAACACGATGCAGGTTCATGTCATCCACGGTGGCAAGGACGCGATCAACGGCGTATCCACGGCCGTTCGTGCAGAGCTGTTGTTGCCGATATTTTCCGGCGGCAGTAACGGACGTCGGCAATCGGTGCGGACGGTGACGCTGGATACCGATGCCGCCTACACCGCTGTGACCGTCAAGCCCATCGGCGACCGCGACGACAGCGAAGCCCACCGGCGCACAGTATGTACCGACGCCGCCGGCATCGCGCGGTTTTTTGCTGGGCTGCGCCGAGTGCGCGAATTCTCGCTGTGGCTGGCAATCGACGGACCGGCCGTGGTGCGCGGCATTTCCCTATCCGTCACCGTTCATTGAAAGGAGTGTAAACGATGAGCACCTACGATCAATATCTGACCAATGCACAGAACAGTGCACGTAAGCAGCAGGAGGAGTATCAAAAGCAGCGCAAGCAGCAGCTACAGAGCACACTGGATGCGCTGACCACTGCCGCCAAAAGTGAACAACAGGCGTTACAGCAGGCTCACGACAAGCAGGTGGCGGCTGCCAACAGCCGTTATAATGCGTTGTTTGACCGCAACGCCATCCGCGAAGCGGTCTCACGCAAGACGGTCGCGGAGCGCATGGCCAACCTGGGCTTGACCGACAGCGGCCTGAACCGCACACAGCAGACCGCCATTGCCACTACGCGAGCCAAAGCGGATGCGGATGCGGAAAATCAGCGACAGCAGGCACAAAACGAGCTTGCCGTTGAGTTACTGCAGGCGTTGGCACAAAGCAACAGCACGCTGGCGGCACGCAAGGCCGACGCCACCGGTGATGCCGAAGCGGATATTCAGAAAAACCTGAGTGAACTGATGGCCATGGCAACTGACCAGGCCAACAGCCGCTACAGCACCGCCGTCAAGGCCAGTACGGCTGCCTCCGCCAACAAAACGGCGGCAAAATCGTATGCCGATGACCCCGACTTTATTCGGGCCTACGTCGACCTGCTGAAGGATGCCAATATCTTTGAACGCAGTGCCGAGTACCCGGCCTATATGGCTGTCATGGAAGCCATGCGCAAGCGCCTGCTCGGACAGTAAAGGAGGAAACAGGATGTGGGCTTGGCTACTCATTCCGGCCGCCGTCCTCGGCTTTGTGCTCGGCAGATGGCTGCCGCGCAAAACCGCCAGGCAGGAGCCGCCGTTGACCGAGGAGGACCGCCGCGCTTTGCGTGAGCTGCAAAAATTCCTCACCTACGACGGCTTTAACGGCTGAGAAACAAACAAAAACCGCTTTGGAGAAGCTCTCCAAAGCGGTTTTCCTTATTCCGGTTTTTCCGAACGCTCGATGATGGCGTGCACCGTGACGATGCGTACACCGCCCACCTGCGAGACGTCCGCCTCGTCGAAGGTCATCTGGCTACCGCACACACTGCACAGCGGATATGTCTCATCCCCTTCGCCGGCGGCGGCAACCGGCACGGTCAGGCGTTTCTGGCTGGCAATGCACGCGCGCTGTGGACCGGACACGACCTCGGCATGGCCGCATTCACACGGCACGATATTGATGGCCTTGCCCTTATCCTTACCGGTCATCTGCTGATACAGACGCGGACAATACAGCAAGTCGGACGGTGCCAACCGAACGGTAGGCGAAATATAGAAATCCCCCACCACGCTCAGCGAGCATTTGCCGGATTTCATAAAATAACAACTGTTTTTCCCAAGCTGGATGGTAGTCTCCAGAATACCCTTGATCTTTTCCGTAGTGCTCTCCCCTTTTTTGTTTTCGCTACTATCATACCACACGCCACACACAAAAGCAAGAGAAAAACTGAATTGACAAATCTATTATAATAATATATAATAAACTGTATTCG
>JAFUPS010000024.1 GCA_017481085.1 Clostridia bacterium
GAACAAAATATGTAAAGAGTTACAGGCTTGGTGCTTTCGGAGAAGGTGACCAAGCTGGTGGCCGGCGGTCCGATGACCGGCACGGCGTTTACCGAGCTGCGCATTCCGGTGACCAAGACCTCGGGTGGTTTCCTCGCGTTTGAGGAGGACGACGTGGCGGCACGGCCGATCACGGCCTGCATTCGGTGCGGCCGCTGTGTATCGGTGCGCCCGGCCATGCTGGTGCCGCAGATATTGGCGACCAATGCCGCCTACGGTGAATTCGATAAATTTGAAAAACTGCACGGCATGGAATGCGTGGAGTGCGGTTGTTGTTCGTATGTGTGCCCGGCCTACCGTCCGTTGGCACAAAACATGAAGCTCGGCAAGCAAGCGGTGGCGGCGGCGCGCCGTGCCGCGGCAGCCAAGAAATAAGGAGGTGGGTTCGTTGCTGAATATTTCCAATGCGCCGCACGCACGTGTGGGGCGCACCACGACGGCTATCATGGCCGACGTCATTTTAGCGCTGTTACCCGCCTGCGGTGTGGGTATCTGGCTGTTCGGCTGGCAGGCGGCGCTGGTGCTTGTGCTGTCGGTCGGCTCATGCGTGCTGACGGAGTTTGTGTATCAAAAGCTGATGAAGAAGCCGGTCACGGTGGGCGATCTGTCCGCGGTGGTTACCGGTATTTTGCTGGGACTTAACCTGCCGGCAAGCGCGCCGTGGTATCTGCCGGTGCTGGGCGGTGTGTTTGCGATCTTGGTCGTCAAACAGTTGTTTGGCGGCATCGGTCAGAACTTCATGAACCCGGCGTTGACGGCACGTTGCTTTCTGATGATGTCGTTTGCCGGTCAGATGACGGATTTTCCGGCGGTGGATATGGCCAGCGGTGCCACGCCGCTTGCCGCCGCCAAGACGGGTGAGCAGGTCGACCTGCTGCAGATGTTCCTCGGCCAGCATTCCGGCACGATTGGCGAGACCTGCGTGCTGGCGATTCTTATCGGACTGGTGTATCTGCTGGTGCGCCGTGTGATCACGTTACGCATTCCGCTGATCTATGTGGTATCGACGGTGGCGTTTGCCGCCCTCTTCCAACTGCTTTCCGGTCACGCTGTGATGGCCACCTCGCCCAATTATCTGCTGGCGCAGGTGTGCGGTGGCGGTTTAATGCTTGGCGCGGTGTTTATGGCGACCGATTACGTGACCTGCCCCATCACCAAGGGCGGCCAATGGATCTATGCCATCCTCATCGGTTTCCTTACGGCGCTGTTTCGCGTGTTCGGCTCTACGGCCGAAGGCGTGTCGTACGCCATTCTTCTCGGCAATCTGGTGGTACCGCTGATCGAGCGCATCACCATTCCGAAGCCCTTTGGCTTTTCCTTTAAGAAGGGAGGCAAGGCGGCATGAAAAAGAACGTGATCTGGAAAAATATCGTCGTGCTGACGGTCATCGCGCTGGTTTCGGTGTTTCTGTTGTCGCTGGTGTATCAGGTGACGAAGGATCCCATTGAAAAGGCGGCGGCGGCCAAGCAGGCGGCGGCTTATAAGGCTATGTACGACGAGAGTATCGAGCTGTCGCTGGCGGAAAACGCCGTGACCGCTATTACCGAGAACAAAGCGGCGCTGGAGGCCTCCTTCAACGGGGCTTACGTGACCGATGCGATGGTCGCCAAGCAGGGCGATACGGTGATCGGCTATGCCATCACCGCGGTGTCGCCCAAGGGCTACGGCGGCGAGATCACCATGGCGGTGCGTGTGGATATCACCGCCGACGGTGCGGTGGTCAACGGCTTGCGCGTGCTGGAGCAGAGCGAGACAGCCGGCTTTGGCAACGTGTGCGGCGAGGAGTCTTATTGGGGACAGTATACCGACAGTGCCAAAACCGAGGCGGTCATCATCTCGGGTGCCACCTATACCACGAATGCGATCGACGATGCGCTGCAGGCGGCCATGACGTTTGCGGCCGATTATATGGGCTAAAAAGGAGGACGGCAACATGAAAAAATATTGGCAGCCGTTCTTTGACGGCCTGATCAAAAACAACCCGACCTTTGTGCTGTTGCTCGGCATGTGCCCGACGCTGGCGGTCACCTCGAATGCGATCAACGGTTTTTCGATGGGACTTTCCACCACGGCGGTGCTGTTGGTGTCCAACGTGGTCATCTCGCTACTGCGTAAGGTCATTCCGGACGGCGTTCGTATTCCGTGTTATATCGTGATCGTGGCATCGCTGGTTTCGATGGTACAGCTTCTGCTGCAGGCGTATGTGCCGGCGGTGTATGAAACGCTTGGTATCTTTATTCCGCTTATTGTGGTCAACTGCATTATTCTCGGTCGTGCGGAGGCGTATGCTAACCGCAACACCGTGGGGCTTTCGTTCTTCGACGGTCTCGGTATGGGGCTTGGCTTTACTGCCGCGCTCACCGTGATCGGCCTGGTGCGCGAGCTGATCGGCGCGTTTTCGGTGTTTGGCATTTCGTTTGCACAGTACGTGCCGGAATGGATCCAGCCGATCTCGCTGTTTGTGATGGCGCCGGGTGCGTTCTTGACGCTGGCATTTCTCATTGCGGCGTTCAACAAGATCCGCACCAAGAAAAATCTGCCGGTCAAGCGCGAGGTTTCGTGCAGTGGGCGTTGTGCCGATTGCCCGAGCGCCTCGCCCGACTGCAAGCCGCAGTAAAGGAGGGGTGACACATGGATACGTTTATGACGATGTTTTTAGTGGTAGTCACCTCGGCGCTGGTCAACAACGTGGTGCTCAGTCAGTTTTTGGGACTGTGCCCGTTTTTGGGTGTCTCCAAGCAACTCAAGACCGCGACCGGTATGGGTGTGGCGGTCATTCTGGTCATCACGGTGGCCTCGGCGCTGTGCAGTCTGCTGTACGACATGGTGCTGGTGCCGTTGGAGCTGACCTATCTCAATACCATTGTGTTTATTCTTGTCATTGCGGCGCTGGTGCA
>JAFUPS010000234.1 GCA_017481085.1 Clostridia bacterium
CAAACAATTGAAAAGCAATTAAATTGTAACGTGTATTTTGCAGATCCTTATTGTGCTTGGCAAAAAGGAACGAATGAGAATTTGAATGGCTTACTGCGGGAGTTTTACCCAAAAGGGCGTAATCTTTCTCGGGTTAGTCCCACAACGCTAAAAAAGAACCTGGCGTTGATCAACGCCAGGCCTAAAAAAGTTTTAGGTTTTCAAAAACCTGTGGATTTGTTTGAACTTTCTCTCAAAAAGTGTTGCACTTAGTTTGACAATTCATCTTATTCGCCGCACAGGCGCAGGATGGCGTCGCCGTATATCTGCGCACTTTTCAGGAAGCTGTCCAGCGGCATGTTTTCGTCAATACCGTGCAGGCACAGCTCCTCGCCTTCGAAATTCGGGCCGAACGCCACACCGTTTTCGGTGTCGTGCACGTAGGTGCCGCCGCCAATGGCGATGCACCGCCCCGGCTCACCGGTGTGATCCTCGTAGACCGAGAGCAGCGTTTGCACGATCTCGCTGTCGCTTTCCACGTAGTGGGGCTCCACGCCGTTGCAGGATACCGCAAATCCGGCGTTTTGCAAGATGCCGGTGAACTTGGCGGTCATTTCGGCCGCCGTATGGCTGACCGGGAAGCGGCAATCCGCTTTCGCCGTAAGCGTGCCGTTCGCCAGCTCGCACATGCTCAGCACCATCGTCAGCTTGCCGGAGACCTCGTCGGCGGTGGCCATGCCGTTGGCGATCCCTTCATTATCGCCGTAGGGGAACAACCGCGAAAGCGCCCGGATGGGCTCGTGGTCGCCCGGTAGCTTAGCCAACACGGCGAGCAGCGCGGTGAGTGCGTTGCGACCGCCTTCGGGGAAGGCGGCGTGTGCCGGCACGCCGTGGCAGGTGAGCAGGATCGTCGAGTCGTCTTTGCTGCACGCGGTGAATTGCACACCCTCCAGCGATAACTCGCCGGCCGCCTGCAACGCCTCGTTGCCGTTGTAGCCGATGAGGGTGGCTTCGGCCACCGCCGGTACGGCGTTGATGACCGTGCCGGACAGGATATGCGCAATATGCGCACCCGTCGTCTGTGGTACAGCGGCAGTCATCGCAGAGGGTAGACGTCCTTTTTCAATGTTGATGATGGGGAAATCCGCATCCGGTGTAAACAGCAGTGGCGGAAATGCCTCGTGCTTCTGGTATTGCTCCATGTCGTCGCCGCCGACCTCTTCGGCACAGCCGAGAATCAGCCGCACGTTGGATTTCAGCGGCAATCCCAGCTCTTTAATGCCGCGCATGGCGTACAGTACGGCCACCGCCGGACCTTTGTCATCCGCCGTGCCGCGACCGTACATCTTGCCGTTGCGTACCGTGAGCTCAAACGGCGGACTCGTCCAGCCGTCAGCCGGTGCCGGTACGACGTCGAGGTGGGCGAGAATGCCGAGCTTCGGTGTGCCGTCTTGCAGCTCCACCGTACCGGCGTAATGCCCGAAGTTTTTGGTCTTCATACCAAAGCCGTCGGCAATGCGCAGCGCCTCGTCCAGACAATCCGCAACCGCTTTGCCATAGGGCGTGCCGTCGGTCGGGGCGGTTTCCACCACGCCGTTGTGCTTCACCAATGCCGCGGTGGTAGCAATCATATCGTCCAAATGGTCTTGCAACCATTGATTGAGCTGTTCGTTCATGTGAGTCACTCCTTTTCGGTATTTTATCTTACCATATTTCCGTGACTATTGCAACGATATTTTGATTGATTTCCTGCATTTACCATGGTATAATACCTGCAGAAATATCCGCTGGGAGGAATGCTTTATGAAAATTGCAATCGGTAACGACCATGCCGGTATCGACTTAAAGGATGCGGTGCTGGAAGTATTACATGCACGCGGTATCGAGGTGGTGGATTGCGGCACCTATGACCGCAACAGCTGCGATTACCCGGTATTTGGGCAAAAAGCCGCTGACCTGGTGGCGTCCGGCGAATGCGAGCTGGGCATTCTGATGTGCGGCACCGGCGTGGGTATCTCGCTGGCGGCCAACAAGGTGAAAGGTATCCGCTGTGTCTGCTGTAGCGAGGTGTACAGCGCGGCAATGGCACGTTGCCATAACGATGCGAATATGCTGTCCATCGGTGCACGTGTCATCGGCACCGAGACGGCGAAAATGATCGTGGCGGCGTTCCTGGACGCGTCGTTTGAGGGCGACCGTCATCAGCGCCGCGTGGATATTATTACGGCAATCGAAAACGGGGAGAAGACCTACTGATATGGCCAGAACACAGTTGGAAAATTTGCGGGCGTGGATGAGCGAGCACGGCGTGGACGCCGTGCTGGTGGTAACCGATGACTTCCACGGCTCGGAATACGTGGGTGAGTATTTTCGCGCCCGTGCGTGGCTGACCGGATTTACCGGTTCGGCCGGTACGGCGGCGGTCACCGCCGCGGAGGCGTGCCTGTGGACCGACGGTCGGTATTTTCTGCAGGCGGCCGAGCAGCTGGAGAACTCCGGCTTTGCGCTGATGAAGAGCGGCGAGCCGGATGTGCCGTCGCCGGCGGAATGGTTGCTCTCGCATTTGCAGGAGGGGCAGACGCTGGCATTCGACGGGCGCACGGTGTGTGCGTCGTTTGCCGAAAAGCTGGTGGCCGAGTTTGAGCGTCGCGGCGTGACCGTGCGTGCGGAGCTGGATCCGGTGGGCGCTATTTGGGCTGATCGCCCGGCGCTGTCGGCACGACCGGCTTGGCAGTTTGACGTTGCTTACGCCGGTAAATCGCGCGAGGAAAAGCTCGCCGAGCTGCGTGCGGAGCTGGATAAGGCAGAGGCAGATTGTTTGGTGCTGACATCGCTGGACGATATTATGTGGTTGCTGAATATTCGTGGCGACGACGTGGCGTACAACCCGGTGCTGCTGTGTTATCTGTATATTGACTGCGGCCAATGCTGGCTGTTTGCGCATGAAGAGGCGTTTTGCGAAATGGATCGCATGGCGCTGCAGGCGGCCGGTATTACGCTGGCGCCGTACGATGAGATCTACGATATCATGCCGTCGCTGACCGACTTGACCATTTGGTTGGACCCGAACAAGATCAATTATGCATTGGTCAGCCGACTGCCGACCAGCGCGAAGCGGCTGGAACGACCAAGTCCGACCGAGCTTGGCAAGGCGGTCAAGAACGGCACCGAGATTGCGCACGCCAAAAAAGCGCATGCGATGGACGGTGTGGCGGTCACCCGGTTTATCTATTGGCTGAAGCACTGCGCGGAGGGCGCGACCGAGCGTTCGGCCGCCGACGTGCTGGAGAAGTTCCGTCAAGCCGGGGATAACTACCGCGGTCCGAGCTTTGAGCCGATCATTGCCTACGGCGCACACGGCGCGATCGTGCATTATTCCGCTACGGAAGAAACCGACATACCGCTGGAGCGCGAGGGGTTTGTGCTGTGCGATACCGGCGGCCATTATCTCGACGGGTCTACCGACGTAACGCGCACGGTGTCGCTGGGTGCGTTGACGCAACAGCAGCAGGAGGACTACACCGACGTATTGCGTGGGCATTTGAATCTGGCGGCGGCTATCTTCCGCGAGGGCATGACCGGCACGCAGTTGGATATTCTGGCCCGTCAGCCGCTGTGGCAGCGTGGGCTGAACTACAATCACGGCACCGGTCACGGCGTGGGGCATTTGCTGAGCATCCACGAGGGCCCCAACGCCATTCGGTGGCGCGGTGCATCATCGGCGATGATGCCGGGCATGATAACCTCCGATGAGCCGGGCTTGTACCGGGAGGGCGCCTATGGCATCCGCATCGAAAATCTGCTGCTGTGCTGCAAGACGGCGACGCCCGGTTTTTTGTGCTTCGAGCATCTCACGCCGGTGCCGTACGACCGTGCGGCCATCCTGCCCGATCGCATGACCGCGGCGGAGCGTGCGTTGCTGAACGCCTACCACGAGTGGGTATACGCGGTGGTTTCGCCGTCGTTGCCGCCGGAGGAGGAGGCGTGGCTGCGGGAGGAAACGGCGGCGCTGTAACGGAGGGATAGGATGGTAACGGAAAAGGTAGTCCTGCGCGATGCGCTGGATCTGATCAGTATCGACCAGCTGGTGAAGGAGCTGCGCGCTTATCCCAAAACGCAGGTGACGCTCACCAAGCGCGGTTATGACGTGGACGGGCGGGATGCGATCCGGCTGGCGGAGCTGAACGCTGTCGCCGGCGATCTGATCACCGTGCGATGCGTGGGCAAAAACGAAGCAGCTTGCCTGCGTGCGGCGCTCTCGATGCTGGGGTAAAAAAATTCAAAAAAGCACTTGACTTTTCGGGGCGGATATGGTACAGTACTATCCGTTCCCGAACATATGGGGGTATAGCTCAGCTGGGAGAGCGCTTGAATGGCATTCAAGAGGTCAGCGGTTCGATCCCGCTTATCTCCACCAAAAAAGAACGAACTTTTGTCTACCAAAAGTTCGTTCTTTTTTATCCAAGCCGCAGGCTTGGCATATCATCACGCGTCAGCGTGTATATCATCGCCGAAGGCGCATATCATCAGCCGAAGGCTGTATTAACTGCGGCTTGTGAGGGGATTTAGATTTAGGTTTTTCAAAAACAAAAGACCGATGCGTGGCATCGGTCTTTTTCTTATTTCTCTGTCAGGGCTTGGATGCCGGCGAGGGTGGCGCGGTTGGTGCGCTCGGCCATGTATTCCGGTGTTTCCTGCTGCCCGGTACGCAGCCACACCTCCAGAATAAACAAGCTACCGCCGAACAGGAAGTTGAACAGATACTCATAATCACGGTCGTTACCGCCCGGGAAGGCGGCGGCGTAATCGCGGCGGCAATGCTCTAACAGCACGTTGCCCACACGCTGCATGAACGCGCGGTCGCCGTGTGGGCCCATCAGCACCGACGTAAACGCGCCGTGCTTGGTGAAAAACTCATACGTGGGGCGAAGCCGCCAAAAGGGGTTACTGTCGGCATCGGCCGGACGCACGGCAATGGCCTCGCGTAGCCCCTGCAGCATCTCCTCTTCCACCTGTTCCAGCATATCGAACACGTTTTTATAATGCAGATAAAACGTACCGCGGCTGATATTTACCTTATCGGCCAGCTCGCAGACGGTGATGTCCTGAATATCCTTTTCGGCCATCAGCTCGGTGAGGGCCGCTTTGAGTTGCGCGCGTGTGCGCTGAACGCGTCTATCCATAAAAATCGCTCTCCTATTCGACGTTTTAAGACATTATGGCACAAAAACGATCATAAGTCAACAGGTGTATATCAAAAAAAGTAACGAAAGGTTGCGCGATTGGTGTGGGTATGCTATAATCAAAACAGAAAGGACGTGATCCGCTGTGCCAACGAAGACCGACCTGGAAGAAATTCTGACCGGCGAACATCCCGAGGTGGTGCTGGAAAGCATTGAGCCGTTTTCGCGGCTGATGATGCGATACAAATGCGCTATCATGGAAGTGGAGACCAAGCTACGCGTGCTCAACGCGGAGTTCTCGGTGCAGTACGACCGAAACCCATTTGAGTCGATCAAGTCCCGGCTGAAATCGCCGCTGAGCATTTTGGAAAAGCTGCGTCGTCGGGACTTGCCGGTGACGCTTGAAGGCATGGAGCAGTTGTTCGATATCGCCGGTGTGCGTGTGATCTGCTCCTTTCAGGAGGATATCTACGCGCTGGTGGACATGCTACTGGCGCAGGACGATATCCGGCTGATCGAAAAGAAGGATTACATACAGCACCCCAAGCCGAACGGCTACCGCAGTTTGCACCTTATTGTAGAGGTTCCGATATTTTTATCGCAGGAAAAGCGGTATATGAAGGTGGAGGTGCAGTTCCGCACCATCGCGATGGATTTCTGGGCGAGCCTGGAGCACAAGCTGAAATATAAAAAAGACGTGAAAGATCCCGAACTGATCGCCGCCCGGTTGCGTGCCTGCGCCGAGCAGAGTGCATTGCTGGATCTGGAAATGCAAAAGATCCGTCATCTCATTGAATGGGGGCAGGAATAATGAATAATCTGAAAGTGATCCGCCACGCGTTTGGTGCTACGCAGGCTGAGGTGGCGTATGCCATCGGCGTCACGCGAGTGACCATTGCCAAGTGGGAGGGAGAATTTTCCCGCCCGACCTCCAGCAACCTGAAGAAGATGGCGATCTTCTACGGCATTGACAGCGATTATTTCTATGAGCGTCCGGTGGATGCGCGTATCAAGTTATTGCTGGCGGGCAACGGCGAAAAGCTACGTGCCACCCAGCGTGCCGATGCCGCCAAGCAACGCGAGATCGACGAGCTGGCGGTGCTGATGGCGCCGGTCACCTTTGCGGATGCGTCGGCACAGTATCAGTTGTCGCTCAAGCTGCTCACCGCCCGTGCGGAGGAGGCGACCCTGGGCGAGTTGCGCACTATGGTGGCCTTGCACCGCAAAATGGGCTCGGTATTGCACACGATGCTGGAGCAGCGCGAGGCCGAGGCTGTGGTAGCAGCAGAGGATAAGGGCATGCCGCTGTTCGATCTGCTGGAGGATAACTGATATGACCGTTGTGACGTTTTTGGATGCGGGCAACGGGATGCAATTCAACCGCCGCCGTCAAAGCCGTGATCGGGTGGCGGTTGCGGATATTCTGGCTTCGTTTGAAGGGGCGCTGCGCATGACTGCGTATACGGCGGCGTTATTTGCAGAGGCGGCTGACCGCGTGGCGGTGCTGGACGATCCGCTGACGGGTGCCGGAGCGGAGGATGTGTGTGTGCTGGAAGCGCCGTTTGCGTTATCGGCGGCGGTTTCGCCGCTGGTCGTTTACCGTTGGGACAAGGAGTATCCGGCCGATCAACGGCTGGCGCTGTCGGCCGATGCGTGGGCGTTACAGAGTGTAACGGAATTGACTGGGTATTCGCACGATAAAATCACGAAAGAGGTATGGATATGTCGTTGATGAAAAAAGTGCTGGCACTGTTGCTGGCGCTTACGCTGCTCAGTGGTTGCGCGGAGCTGATGACAGACGGTCCTTCGCTGACGACGACCACCGTCTCGCCGGACGGTGGTTACGCCGGTCAGCCGTATGCCGTGGTAGAGGACAACATCCCCGATTTCACCGATGCGGAGAAGACTACTACGGCGTACGAGCGGTACAGCGAGCTGGACCGGCTAGGGCGCTGTGGCGTGGCGATGGCTTGCGTGGGGCAAGAACTGATGCCTACGGAGGACCGCGGCAGTATCGGGCAGGTCAAGCCGTCCGGATGGCAGACGGTGAAATACGACTGTGTGGATGGAAAGTATCTGTATAATCGTTGTCATCTTATCGGTTATCAGTTGACCGGCGAAAACGCCAACGAACAAAATCTCATCACCGGCACACGGTATCTCAACGTGACCGGAATGCTGCCGTTTGAAAATCTGGTGGCCGATTACGTTAAGGAGACCGGCAACCACGTACTGTACCGTGTAACGCCGCAGTTTGAGGGGAATAACCTTGTCGCCACTACCGTGCGCATGGAGGCGTGGTCGGTGGAGGACGAGGGCGACGGCGTGTGCTTTGACGTGCTGTGTTACAACGTACAGCCGGGCATCGTGATCGATTATGCCACCGGCAACAGCTACGAAAGTGGCGAAACGACAACCACGACCACCACGACCGCCTCGACTTACAAGAGCGAGGTGTACGTGCTGAATATCTCGTCGAAGAAGATCCACCGCCAGCACTGCGGTCAGGCGACCAAGATGGCGGCCGAAAATCGGCGTGAGACCACCGATTCGCTGGAGGAGCTGTGGAATGACGGCTATGAATGTGCCGGATGCTGTTTCTAAATGCAACTCTTACAGCATTGCCGCAAATATGTAACAAGTTTCTCAAGCATTCCGCGAAAAAGGCGTGTATACTGTAAGCAGAAACAGGCAAAGGAGTTTGGTGTATGTTTAATCGGTTCCGGGCGTGGATATCCCGGTGGATGACTGGTCGCTACGGTGGCGGTGATGAGTTATCCCGGTTTTTGTTTATGGTGTATCTCATCTGCTTTGTGGGCGGATTGCTGTTCCAGTTGTTTCAGGCGACGCTGTGGCTGGCGGTACTGTTCGACCTGCTGACGTGGGTGGTGCTGGGTGTATCGCTGTTCCGTATGCTGTCGCGTAATATCCATAAGCGGTGGGAGGAAAATCAGCGGTATCTGCTGGCGCGCACGCGCGTGAAAGAGTGGTTGAAGCTCACCCGGCACCGTCTGCGCGATATCCGTACCAAGCGGTATCGTCGCTGCCCGCATTGCCGGGCGGTGGTGCGATTTCCCATCAAACGCGGTGTGCACATTGCTTCCTGCCCACATTGTCGGCAGAAATTCGAGCTGAAGATCCGCTTATAAGCAAACGGTTTCTCTTTTTTTGGAGAAACCGTTTTTCTGTTCTTGCTTTTTTGCACAAAGTGTGATATACTGAAAACAGAATTCGTCTGAGGGGAGGAGAGCCGCATGATCCATGCACCTGAACGTCGCCGTTTGATTTGGGAATGGCTGTCGACGGCCACGGCACCGTTGACCGGTACGGAGCTGTCGGAGCGCTTGGGTGTCAGCCGACAGATCATTGTCAGCGACATGGCGGCGATCCGTGAACAGCACCCGGAGGTCATAGCGACCCGTCGGGGCTATTGTCTGAGCGGCGCGGCACCGCGCTCGCGCGTGTTCAAGGTGTTGCACGACGATGCGGCGATTACAGACGAGCTGCAGGCAATTGTCGATCTCGGCGGTTACGTGCGCGATGTGTTCGTGTACCACAAAGCCTACGGCCGCATTGCGGCACAGCTGTCGGTGCGTTGCCGCCACGACGTGGAGCAGTTGCTTGAGAAGATCAGCAGCGGCAAATCGCGCTCGTTGCTGTCTACCGCCTCCGGCTATCACTATCATACTGTCGAAGCGCTGTCCGAGGAGCGTCTGGATGCTATTGAGGATGCGCTGAAGGTGCGCGGCTATCTGCTGGATTCTGCCGCCGATGCCGAAACCATATCATAACAAAATCCCTGCACGATAGGTGCAGGGATTTTTTGATGGGTCGGTATATGGGGTCGAGATGCCGCGGTTGCCTACCAAAACAGGCGGAATGCATCGGGAGGGCACAGAGACCCTCCCTTACACGCACGCCGTGGTGAATTTTCGACTTCGGGCTCACTTCAGTTGCTTTACGTACCACTCTTGTTCGAATCTGGCAAATTCCGCGGCACGTTCGGGGCCTTCGGTGCCAATGGCATCCAGAAAATCCGGCACGCCGGCACGCATGCGGATGGGCGTGAGGGTGGCGGCGTCCTCGGCCGAGATGAATTTGTGCCCGAAGCGCTCTTTCATGTTTTGCCAATCCTGCCACTCCAAACGATAGGCCTGATGGCGAATGAGAAACAACACAAAGCATTGTGCGCCGAATTTTTGCTGACGGTCCAGCTCGTGCGCCTGCTCCGGCGTGACTACGTCCTGCATCAGTTTGTCGGTCGCGGTCTCCTTGCATTCGAACATCACCGCCCGGCCGCCGTACAGCGTGCCTTTGTAGTCGGGCTGAGCGCGTTTTTCAAAGCAGGCGATAAACCGGCCGCGCGGCAGGCTTTCGAGCACCTTCATCGGTTCGGGTGTTTTTTGAATATCCGCAATGCCGTGAGTGCGGTAGTAATCGCAGGCAGATCTGATCATATCTTCAAATGCCTTGCCCTGGGTGCGGTTGCGGCGGCCGGTATACCGCCGAATGGGATCGGCCATAGCCGCCACTCCTTTCATTCTTCGGTGTCTTTGGACTTGCGGGGAAACCATTTTTCGCCCGGCTCTATGCTGATCTTACTCCATAAAATGAGCGCCAGTTGCACTGGAATACCGGCAAAAAACAGCGGCCACGGCAGGTGGACGTATTCCAGCGTTTGCACGAATACGGTGGCCAGCGTGCTCCACGTAAGTAAGGTGAGCAACCAGAATTTTACCCGGCGATTGCCCCAAAAACGGTTGCAGAACAAGCCGACCAGTGCCGAGATGGGCATGGCCCACACAAACAACCGCCACAAATTGACACCGCCAACGTATACCATGGCGTAGACGTAAATGACCGTGACCGCGATCCACACGGCCGATACGGCCAACAGCGAAATGATCGTCTGGTTCTGGCGCTTTTCGCGGGCTTGGCGAAGCTGCTCCTGCTCGGGTGAAACGTTCTCTTGTAGCAGATAATCCACTGTTACGTCGAACATATCGGCAATCTGCTTGAGAACTCCTATATCGGGAAGAGATTCTCCGCGTTCCCACTTGGAAACGGATTTGTCGGAGTAGTTCAACCGGGCAGCCAGGTCCGCCTGTGTTAAGTTTTGCGATTTTCTCAGTTCGGTGATATTGGTGGCAATCACCGTCTTTAAGTCTTCCATGTTGCTTATTATACATCGTTTTTCACAAAAATGCAAGTTGCACAAAAAGTTTAAAAAATGTGAGAAAAACCTTGGGTCTGCCCCCGATTGACATAGGCGCTTTTCGGTCGTTATAATAAGAACATAACATAATAGGGCAACCGTTTTTTTCGATAGTCGTACAGGGAGTGATATGGGGATGAAATTGTTAGAAGACCGTATTGTGAAGGACGGCATTGTCGGTGCAGGCAACGTGCTGAAGGTGGACTGTTTTCTCAATCACCAGATCGACGTGGCGTTGATCTCGGAGCTGGGAAAAGAGTTCTACCGCCGCTTTCAGGGGGAAGGTATCAACAAAATTCTCACCATCGAAGCCTCCGGCATCGGTATTGCCTGCCTGACGGCGCCGTATTTTAACGTGCCGGTGGTGTTCGCCAAAAAGAGCAAGACCAAAAATATTGCCGGTGATGTGTATGTCAGCAAGGTGACCTCGTTTACCCATGGCACCACGCACGACATCATCGTCTCAAAAAAATTCTTGAATAAAAACGATCGCGTGCTGATTATTGATGATTTTCTGGCTCGCGGCCAAGCACTTTTGGGGTTGATTGATTTAGTGGAGGCCGCCGGCGCGACGGTGGTCGGTGCCGGAATCGTGATCGAAAAATCCTGGCAGGAGGGCGCTAAGCTCATCCGCGAGCGCGGTATCCGGCTGGAATCGCTGGCCCGGATAGCGTCGATGGACGTCGATACGGGTGTGACGTTTGTAAAGGATTGATTTATATCCCCAAAGGGGTTATAAATAAAGAATTTATTTTTGGGAGGAAACAAAAATGAAAAAGATCCTGGCAATTCTCTTGGCGGCTGTGATGCTGCTCGGTCTGACCGCGTGCGGCGGCGACCAGTCGGACGACACGATGAAGGTCGGCTTCATCTATCTGCACGACGAAAACTCCACCTACGACAAGAACTTCATGGATGCGGCGAAGGCTGCCTGTGAGAAGATGGGTGTCGAGTACGTGCAGAAGGCTAATATCGCCGAGACCAACGACTGCTACGATGCGGCTGTTGAGCTGGTCGAGGAAGGCTGCGACATCATCTTTGCCGATAGCTTCGGCCACGAGGCGCACATTCTGAAGGCGGCGAAGGAGTTCAAGGACGTACAGTTTTGCCACGCTACCGGTACCAACGCTCACACCGAAAATCTGGATAATTTCCACAATGCGTTTGCATCGATTTACCAGGGTCGTTACCTCGCCGGTGTGGCTGCCGGTCTGAAGCTCAACGAGATGATCGCTAACAAAGAGATCACCGCTGAGCAGGCCAAAATGGGCTACGTTGGCGCTTTCACCTACGCCGAAGTGATCTCCGGCTATACCTCCTTCTATCTGGGCGCGAAATCCGTCTGCCCGACCGTGACCATGGACGTGCAGTTCACCGGCTCGTGGTACAACGAGCAGTTGGAGAAGGACGCGGCCACCGCCCTTATCAGCAAGGGCTGCGTGCACATCAGCCAGCACGCTGACTCCATGGGTGCTCCGACGGCTTGCGAATCCGCCGGCGTCCCGAACGTCTCCTACAACGGTTCTACCGAAGCGGCTTGCCCGAAAACCTTCATCATTTCCTCCCGTATCAACTGGGAGCCGTATTATGAGTACATGATCACCTGCGTCAAGGAAGGCAAGGCGATCGATAAGGATTGGACCGGCACGCTGCAGACCGGTTCTGTTGAGCTGTCTGCGCTGGGCGCGAAGGCTCCGGCTGCCGGCACTGCCGAAAAGCTGGAAGCTGTGAAGACCGGCCTGATGGACGGCTCCATCAACGTGTTTGATGTTTCCACCTTCACCGTGGGCCAGAAGACGCTGACCTCCTACAAGGCAGACATCGATTCCAACGTGGAAGGTGCGGACACCGAAGTCATCGCCAACGGTATCTTTGAGGAGTCGAAGTATCGTTCGGCGCCGTACTTCGATCTGCGTATCGACGGCATCACGCTGGTCAACGAGAAATACTAATTCTATAAGTAAGGCGGGGTGCCGATTACACCCCGCCTTACCTTGTTTTTTACGTGTAGGGCTGAACCGTGCGGTGCCACCCGGCACCGCAGCATTGAGCGTTACCGATAAGGAGGGACTGCTATGCCTACAGCGGCTATCGAACTGAAGAATATCACCAAGACCTTCGGCAGCGTTGTCGCCAATAAGGATGTCTGTCTGACCGTCAATCGCGGCGAGATCCTCTCGATCCTCGGTGAAAACGGCAGCGGCAAAACCACGCTGATGAACATGATCTCCGGCATTTATTTTCCGGACGAGGGGCAGATCTTCATCAACGGCGAGGAAGCGACCATTGCGTCCCCGAAGGACGCGTTCGATTATAAGATCGGCATGATCCATCAGCATTTCAAGCTGGTAGACGTGTTTACCGCGGCGGAAAACATCGTGCTCGGTATCAACGATGGGAAATACAACCTCAAGCGATCGACCGGAGAGATCCGCAAGATCTGCGAAAAATACGGCTTTGAGCTGGATCTGAGCAAAAAAGTGTACACCATGTCGGTTTCGGAAAAACAGACGGTGGAGATCGTCAAGGTGCTGTACCGCGGCGCGGACATCCTCATTCTGGACGAGCCGACCGCCGTGCTGACACCGCAGGAAACGCAAAAGCTGTTCGCAGTACTGCGCCGCATGCGCGACACCGGCAAGGCGATTATCATCATCACGCACAAGCTGCATGAGGTGTTGTCGCTGTCTGACCGCGTAGCGGTGCTGCGTAAGGGCGAATACGTGGGCACGGTCGAAACGGCGACCACCAACGAATCGGAGCTGACCGAAATGATGGTGGGGCATAAGGTGGCGCTCAACATCGAGCGTGCCGAGCCGGTCGACCCCAAGCCGCGTCTGGAGGTCCACCACATCAACTGCTCCAACCGCGAGGGCGTGAAAATGCTGGACGACGTATCGTTTACGGCAAATGCGGGGGAGATTTTGGGAATTGCCGGCATCGCCGGCTCCGGTCAGCGTGAGCTGCTGGAGGCGATCGCCGGTCTGCAGAAGGTTGACAGCGGCGCGGTGCTGTACAGCAACCCCAAGACCGGCAAGATGGACAACCTCACCACCAAAACGCCGCTGCAGATCCGCGAACTGGGTGTGCGCTTGTCGTTTGTGCCGGAGGATCGTCTGGGCATGGGACTGGTCGGCAACATGGATATCGTGGATAACATGATGCTGCGCAGTTATCGCAAGGGCAAATCGATGTTTTTGGAGCGCAAAGGCCCGAAGGACCTGGCCGAGCATATCATCGAGGAGCTGGAGGTCGTGACGCCGAGCGCGGCCACGCCGGTACGTCGGTTGTCCGGCGGTAACGTGCAAAAGGTGCTGGTCGGCCGTGAGATCGCCGCATCCCCGACGGTGTTGATGGCCGCTTATCCGGTGCGCGGTCTGGACATCAACTCGTCGTATACCATTTATAATTTGTTGAACGAGCAAAAAGCGTGCGGCGTGGCGGTCATTTTCGTGGGCGAAGACCTCGACGTGCTGTTGGAGCTGTGTGACCGCATTATGGTGATCGGCTCCGGTCGTATCACCGGCGTGGTAGACGGTCGGACCGCTACCAAGGAACAGATCGGTCTGTTGATGACCAAAACGGATGGGGGTGAGCCGAATGCGTGAACAGGTTGTGAGAAAGCATCACCATGAGCCGCTCATGCATATCGCCAAGCGTGACGATATGGCATGGTGGAAGGCGTGGCTCATCCGCTTAGCGGCGGTGTTGATCGCGCTGCTGTTCGTCGGCGTTATTTCGGTCATTCTGAACGGCGGCGTTTTTTTCGAGACCTACGGCACCATGTTCCGCGGCGCGTTTGGTCGTCTCGGCTCCGGCTCTACCCGGTTGCTGTGGAAATTCCTGCAGGAAACGGCCATTTTGCTGGGGATTTCGCTGGCGGTCACCCCGGCGTTTAAGATGAAGTTTTGGAACTGCGGTGCGGAGGGTCAGGCGCTTATCGGTGGTCTGATGTCGGCCATCTGCATGATGAAGCTGAGCGATTCGTTGCCGTATCCGCTGTTGCTGGTTGTTACGGTGATCACCTCGGTTGCTGCCGGTGCGGTATGGGGTGTTATTCCGGCGATCTTCAAAGCGTACTACAAAACCAACGAAACGCTGTTTACGCTGATGATGAACTACATCGCCATGCAGTTGGTGGCCTACTATGCCTACGTCAATGCCATTCCGGCCGGTTCCGGGCAGATCCAGTCGATCGATACCGGTCACCTGCCGGTCATCGGCGGTCAGGCGTATCTGCTTAACATCCTGGTCATCACGGTGCTCACTGTGGTGATGGCGATCTACCTCAAATACAGCAAGCACGGCTACGAGATCGCGGTGGTGGGCGAAAGCCAGAATACCGCGCGGTATATTGGCATCAACGTTAAAAAAGTGATCATTCGCACCATGCTGATCTCCGGTGCGGTGTGCGGCCTCATCGGTTGTCTGCTGGTGGCCGGTACCGACCACTCGGTCAACGCCAACACCGTCGGCGGCTTGGGCTTTACGGCTATCATGGTCTCGTGGCTGGGACAGTTTAATCCGGGCATTATGATCATCATGTCGGCACTTATCGTCTTTCTCGACAGCGGCGCTGCCAAGGTGGCCGATACGTTCTATTTAAACGGTTCGTATGCGGATATCGTGGCTGGCATCGTCATTCTGTTTGTGGTCGGCTGTGAGTTCTTCATCCGCTATACCGTCAAATTCCGTCACGCACAAAAGGAGGTAGACGCATGATTGCTGCTATTATTCGTCGTGCCATTCTTTTGGGCATTCCGCTGCTGTATGGCTCTACCGGTGAGATCGTCACCGAGAAATCGGGCCACTTAAATCTCGGCATCCCCGGCATCATGTACGTCGGCGGTATCAGCGGCGTTATCGGTGCGTTCCTGTATGAGCAAGCCTGCGGCAACAACGTGGAAAATATGAACGCAGTGCTGGCTATTCTCATTCCGTTTTTGTGCTCGGTGGTCGGTTCGATGCTGATGGGGCTGATCTACAGCTTCCTCACGGTCACGCTGCGCGCCAATCAGAACGTCACTGGCCTGGCGCTCACCACCTTTGGTATCGGCATCGGCAACTTCTTCGGCGGCTCGCTTATCAAGCTGACCAACAGCGAAATGCCGTCCATCGTGCTGACCAAAACCAGCGGGTTTTACAGCGTGACGCTGCCGTTTGCGGATGACCTCGGCTGGTTTGGCGAGATCTTCCTGTCGCATGAGTTCCTCACCTATCTGGCGGTGATCGTTGCGCTGGTGGTGTCGTTTGTGCTCAACCGCACGCGTGTGGGCCTCAACCTTCGCGCGGTGGGCGAAAATCCGGCAACCGCCGATGCCGCCGGTATCAACGTGACGAAATATAAGTACCTCGCTACCTGCATCGGCAGCGCCATTGCCGGTCTGGGCGGCTTGCAGTACGTGATGGTGTACACCGACGGCGTGTGGTCGAACGACGCTTTTGGCGACCGCGGCTGGCTGGCGATCGCGCTGGTGATCTTTGCGCTGTGGAAGCCGACGATGGCTATCTTCGGCTCGTTCCTGTTTGGCGCGCTGTGCAACATTCACAACTATATCGACGGCCTGGGCGTGGCTACGCAGGAGCTGTTCAAGATGCTGCCGTACGTGGTGACGGTGAGCGTGCTGGTTATCACCAGCATGCGCAAAAAGCGCGAGCATCAGCCTCCGGAGTCGCTTGGTCTGCCGTATTTCCGCGAAGAACGATAATGAAAAAATCCCGTCCTGCCGGACGGGATTTTTTAGGTAATAGGTAATAGTGAAAAGTAAAAAGGTTGTTCTGAGCCGATGCTTGCAAAAACCTACCCCTTGATTTTGCATTGACGGCCTTCATGGTTGATAGTGCACTCGTCGGGGGCGTAGATCATATCGCTGACTTTCAAAAAGGTATACCCCTCTTTTTGCAGAAATTCGATGATGGCCGGTAGCGCTGCCGGTGTGTTTTTGGCGGCGTTGTGGAACAGCACGATATCGCCCGATCGCACGCGCGACGTGATGCGCTCTACCATGGCCTGCGGCGTGGGATCTTTCCAGTCTAAGCTATCCAAGCTCCATTGAATGCAGGTCATACCGGCATCCTCCACCGAACGGATGACGTTGTTGTCATAATCGCCGTAGGGAGGGCGGAACAGCGTGGGGCGCACGCCGGTGATTGCCTCGATCTTGTCGTTGCAGGCGTCCAGCTCGGCGGCGCGTTCGGCTGCGGAGATCTTGCTCATGTAGGGGTGTGAATTGGAATGATTCATCACCTCGTGGCCGGCGTCGTGCAGTTTTTTTACCTCGTCGGGGAAGCGGTCTACCCAATCGCCCACCACAAAAAACGTGACCTTGATCCCATATTTTTCGAAGATGCCGATGAGTGTGTCGGTGTCTTCAGCGCCCCAGGCGGCATCGAAGGTCAGCGAAACAACTTTGTCCTCGCGGTCGGTGCCGTATACCGGCAACAACCGTTTTTGCGCCGGCGAGGATACCGCCGTCAGCCGGGGAATGGCGGTGATGGCAGCGGTGAGGGCGACGACGGTCGCCAGCACCACGGCGGCCAGAAGGGCCACCCCTTTTCGTCCGATTATCGTATACCGTTTCATACGGATCACTCCTTTGCATCCCAGTATATGCAGGGGAATGCGGCGACATGAACACTTGACAAGCCATTGCAGGGAATTTATAATACAAACAAAACACAGGCGAAAGGAGCGGTGTGTGTGCGTGACGTGTTCAAACGGTATGGTTTGCGTGCAGCCGTCGGTGCGGCGGTGCTGACGCTGACGACCTCGGTGGCGGCATGGCTGTTGCTGAGAAATCTGTCGGTCTTTCTGACCTTTGATCCCACCTTCGAAGCGATCTTCGCCCAGCTGTCGGATGCGGTGGTGACGCCGCCGTGGTTGTTGACGCTGCTGCTTTCGTTTGCGTATTGACTGCCGGCGGCACGCTTTGCCGACCGCAGCCGCGGTCGGTTGCTCGGCGCGGTGTTACTCGGCGTGTTGGTGTGGGTGGCGCTGTTGGCAATCTCGTTGCTGCTGTCAACGGTGAACGCTATTTTGTTTGCCGACGTGCTGTTTTCGCTGTTGGACATCCTGCTGAAGGGAGGTCTGGGCGGCTTATGAGTATGGTGCGTAAATTCATGGCGGTGCTGTTGGCGGCGGCACTGCTGTTGGCTGGCTGTGCGCCTGTGACCCCGGAGAATACCGAGGCGGTGTATACCGCCGGGTTTGCATCGGTGTCACTGCCGGTGCCGACCGATTCGGACGAGCCGCTGTACATTGCCGGTTACCATAGTGGCTGGGAGATCACCGGCGTGCTGGATGAGCAGCGTGCGCAGGCGGTGTGGCTGGACGACGGCACGACCTCGCTGTTGTTGATCTCGGTGGATTGTGTGGGATTGAGCAGTGCGACGGTGGCGGAGATCCGCAATCGCTTGGGCGATTTTGTGAAGCAAAGCGGCTGTGACAGCGTCAACGTGATCTCTACCCATACGCATGCCGGTTTGGATACGCTGGGGCTGTGGGGCGATATCGCCATGAACGGCAAAAACAGCGATTTCATGCAAACGCTGATCGACGGGGCGGTAGAGGCGGCGCAGGCTGCTTATGCCAACCGGACGACCGGCAAGCTGACCTATACGGTGACCGAAACCGCCGATCTGCAGGAGGATTCACGCGATCCGCAGGTGTACGATAAAAACCTGTATCAACTGCGTTTTGTGCCGGATGATGCGGCAAAAAACGCCATTCGCATCTGGTCGTTTGCAGCGCACGCCGAAGCGTTGCGCTCCGAAAACACCAAGGTCTCGCGGGATTATCCCGGTGCGGTATCGGATAGGTTAAAGGCGGAGACCGGCGACGATCTGTTGTATCTGCCGGGGGCGATCGGAGGGCTTATCATGACGCCGCGCATGACGCCGGAGCCGTTTGACGGTGAGCAAAATCTGGCGGTCACCGGGCAGCGTATCGCCACGGTGATGCAGCTCAAAGGGCGTAGCCGTGAGCTACAGCCGGAGATCGCTATTTCCCGCGTGACGTTTGACGTGGCGCTGGATAACACGTTGTTTCGGTACTACCGTTTTCTCGGCATTTTGGAAAACGAGGTACACCGCGGTCTGTTTGGCGGTTATACCATGAAGACCGAGCTGACGCTGATTCGCCTGGGCGATCTCACGCTGGCGTTGTTGCCCGGCGAGCTGTTCCCGGAGCTGGTTATCGGCACCGGCGAGGATGGCGATCCCACCGCTCTGCGTGAGCTGGCGGCGGAGTACGGTGTGGAGGAGCTGATGATTATCGGTCTGGCCAACGATGAGATCGGCTATATCGTCACCCCGAGCGACTATGTGCTGGACGCCGATCTGCCATACGTACAGGAGGCAGAGGGAGAGCACTATGAGGAGACCAATTCGGTAGGACGCGAGGCGGCGTGCGCGCTGGCCAAAGCGTTCGAAAAAGCGCTGAAGAAGCTGAAATAAGAAAAGTCCTGCCTAAGGGCGCAGCGCCCAAGAGCAGGACTTTTTCATACAAATAACGGACAGCCTTGATTTTTGAATTGCTCGATCTTCTTGTCGATGGTTTCCGGCGGCACCTGCAGGCGTGCGGCCAGGCATTCCCGGCATAGCAGAATTTTACCGTCGCGTCCCATCAGGCGCAGAGAGATGCCGAGCTCGTTGGTGGTCATCTCGCGCTCGCATTGTTGGCATCGGCTCACAGGCTCGCCTCCTTTGGTGGTTTATGCTGAGTATACCATAAGGAAGCCAAACTCGCAACGGGTTTTATAAGAAAATTTGTTTGTCGGCCTCCGATTTCTCGTCACACGTTAGCATGCGCTGGGAATTGTTGTTGTCCAAATCCGAATTTCTAATAAAACTGCTCCGCACCGCGCTTTGTATTTTGCTGCAAAGGGTCTTTCGAAACCAGCGGACGGTTTATCGGCCGACTTTTGTTCAAAAACAACAAAATTGCAAAACAAAGCATCAAAAATCAAATTTTTGCAACAAAGACTTCTTGTATAACGGTGAATTTTTTTATATAATGGATAAAGAATGCCCATTTTGTAACAATCAGAGGAGAGAGCAGAATGCTGAAACTGACACCCCCATTGGGTTGGAATACATGGAACACGTTTGGTCTGACGATCAACTAGAAGCTGATCTTGGAATCGGATGAAACGTTGATCTCCACCGGCCTGCG
>JAFUPS010000235.1 GCA_017481085.1 Clostridia bacterium
ATACCACGGCTAAGATCGGTACCGGGTTGGCGGTGGCTGTGCCGGACGGGTACTTTGGCGCGGTATTTGCGCGTAGCGGTCTGGCGGCCAAGCAGGGCTTGCGTCCGGCAAACTGCGTGGGCGTGTGCGATGCGGATTATCGCGGAGAGTACATTGTGGCCCTGCATAACGACAGTAATGAGAAACACGTTGTCTCGCCCGGCGACCGCATTGCTCAGTTGGTGGTTATGCCGTTTTTGCCGGTCACCTTTGAAGAAGTGGATGAACTGGACCAAACGGTGCGCGGTGCCGGCGGCTTCGGTTCTACCGGTAAGTAAATAACAAAAAAGTACCCCCTTGACCGATGGTCAAGGGGGATTTTTTTATTCTACTCCGCGACGGTAAAGTCCGCGCGTGATCTGTTTGGGGTTCGGGTCGCCGTGCCAATAGGCGTTGAGCACACGGTCCGCTTCTTCGGCTGTTTCGGTGGTGAAATGCAGCAGCTTGAAATCCAGCGGCGGCAATTCCTCCGGCTTGTCCGCCCACCACAGCGGCGCGGAATTGAGCACCTCAACGGCCGCTTTGCGGTGGCATTCCAACGGAAAACGCACGCCCATGCGATCGACGATTGCTCCGTTTTTGCCGTCACAGCCCTTGCAACCCACCGCTCCTTGACGGGGGCAGGCGCGTACCAGCATCAGCGGTTGCCGTCCGTAGACCAGCGCACCGACCTTACCCGGCCATGCCTGACGCATTTGGGAGAAGGTCAGCTCTTGCGACAGTGTAACAGCGGCCATTCCCAGCGAGGATAGCGCCGCTGCCGTGCCGGTGTTGGTCACGTTTAGTCCAAAGCCGCCGATCGGCTCCAATCCGGCCTCGATGCAGAGGGGAATTGCTCCGATGTTGCCGCATAATGCCGCCACTGCGCCGGCAGTTTTTGATTCTGTCAAGCGTTGGCGGATCTCGGCTTCCATGCCCCACATGGCGCGCGGAATTTCCACGCCAACAGCGGTTTTATCCGCCCAGGTGCGCAATATTTCCGGGTCGGTATCCAGCGGGAAGAACACGCGCGCGGCATGGGCGACCGTCTCGGTCATTTGTCCGGCATCGGACAATCGTACCCACCACACCTCGTCGCGCTCGGTGGTATTCCCAAGCGGTAACGTCGGCTGTTGCCAGTTGACCGACCGTACGTTGCCGCGCAGGGCGGTCAGCGCATCCAAGGCGTTGCGGCGCAGGGCGTTGATAGCGGCTACCGGCAAGGAAAGGCCGTCGATGTTCTCAATCTCCACGCCGCCGGTATGATATGGGGTACCACCGGTTTTACTTAGCTGTTGCGTAATGCGCTCTGTGCCAAGCGGTCGCTCGCTTTCCAGCGGCACTTCTCCGTAGACGGTGGCGCAGTTGCCGTCGGTATCGACAACCGTTAGCACAGCCGGTTGCCCGGCAGTCAGCGACAGCGTCATCGTTACCGGTACGCGCGGCCGTTCGTTGCGTATCAGTTGCTGTAACCGACCAATCGCACCGGTAGCGGCGGTGACGTCCTCTTTTCGCCGCACGCCGAACATGGCGTTCCGGTGGCCGGTGTAATATCCGTCGGTAAAACCGCTGCGCGAAAACACCGATTGCAGGTCGTCTTTCAGTTGCCCATCCGGCGGATTGCCGTCGGCAACCGTCGAATAGACCGCGCTGGCCGCCGCCACGTATTCCGGACGCTTGCGGCGACCCTCGATCTTGAGTGAATCCACCCCGAGTGCCGCCAGCTCCTGCACGTACGGATACAGCGCCAGGTCGCGCAAGCTGAGCGCGGCATCCCTGCCCTCGAGGGCCTTGTCGCACTTATCGGCCGGTGCAAAGGGGAGGCGGCAGGTTTGCGCGCATAGACCGCGATTGCCGCTTCGTCCGCCCAGCATGGCGGAAAAATAGCATTGTCCGGACACGCACATGCATAATGCGCCGTGTGCGAACACCTCGATCTCCACACCGCGCCCCACGCATTCGCTTATCTCGTCGCGAGACATTTCGCGCGCGAGCACCACGCGGGAAAATCCGAGCTTGCCCAGCGTATCTACACCTGCCGGGGTATGGCAGGAACATTGGGTGGAGGCATGCAATGTCATATCGGGCGCGGCACAGCGGATGGCGGTCGCCAGTCCGAGGTCTTGCACGATGAGCGCGTCTACGCCGCAGTCACAGGCTTGCTTGGCGGCGGCGATCGCCGCGGGGAATTCCTCCTGCCGCACCAACGTGTTGAGCGCCAGGTGAACAGCCACACCACGAACATGACACTCCCGGACAATGTCCGCGAGTGTCATGGTTCCAAAATCGTTTGCGTGTTGCCGCGCATTAAATTTTCCAATGCCAAGATACACGGCATCCGCCCCGGCACGAAACGCCGCCTGCAACATCTCGCAGGAGGCGACCGGGGCCAAGATCTCCGGCCGTTTCATCACGAACGGCGCAGCATCTCCAGCTCGCGGCGCAGACGCTCTACCTCGCGGCGGGCATTGTCCGCTTCGATGCGCGCCCGGGCGTTGTCGTCGAGGTACGACTTCATCTGCGCGCGCAGATTATCGGCGACGGCTTCCGCCTTCTTTGCGGTATCCATGCAGTTGAGTGCGCACAGCACCGCCGCCATGGTGGTAGAAACGCGCGGATTCTTCATCAGCTCGCGCATCTGGCTATCCACTTCGGCGCCCAGCTCGTTCATGTAAGCCACCGACTCTTCCGACGTCAGGCAATAGGTCGCGCCGGCAATGGTGAGATTCACTTTATTGGCCATGATAAACACTCCTTTTCTAAATTAAACAGTAGCCGTCTCGGCGGTTTTGGTGAGCGAGTGTGCTGCCAGCCATGCGCCGACGGTTACGTTTTCACGCCGTGCAAGCGCACGCAGGTCAAGATATAAGCGGTGATCGGTATCGCGCACGGCCATTGCCGTGGGTACGCCCTCGGGGAACAGCTCACGCACACGCGCTTCCACAGCCGCCACGTCCTCCAGCGAGAGCGACGGACGACCGCCGGTGCTACGCTGATAGGTGAAGCCACCGCGTGCAAAGAACGCGTCCAGGTCGCCTTCCTCACCGGTGAGACGACGCAACTGTGCGCCGCGCTCGGCCAGCTTTTTGTGTCCGGTGTTCAGCCGCACGATCACGCCGTCCGGGTAGATTTCGCGCAGGCGGGCAAAATAACGGTCCAGCTTGCGCTGTAGCGCCTCCGGCGACAGCTCCTTTTCTTCGGCAGGCTGTTCGGCGGTAGCGACTTCGGTCGCCGGTTGTTCAACCGGGGCTTCCGGAGCTGCCTCGGCGGCCGGTTGCTCGGCAATGACCTCCTCAACGGTCTCGACAGGGGCCGCCTCCTCCGTTGCCGGCTGTTCCTCCGGCGTAGTGATGGGGGCAGGTTTTTGTTCTTCCTGCGGTGCTTTCATGGGGATAGGCTCCGATTTTGGCTTACGTCCAAACAAACGGTCAAATAAACCCATGAATATCCCTCCTTTGTGTGATATTATGATTTGATTATACACCAAGTATTTTCAAAAATCTACCCTTTTCGCTAAAAAAATTCAAAAAAATTACCCCCTAATATTTGTGGAGAATACCCAATTACGCAAAAAATGGGTGAAACGGTAGACTTTTGCTGAAGGATGTGCTACAATAAACACATATATTCCGACCGGCGATCGTCGCCAAGGAGGGAACACAGCGTGGCAAAAAACGTATACGTATTACTGGTTATGTACCGCAAGTACGGCGAACGCTCGGCAGCTTGTGAGAGCTTGCGTCGCTTTGGGTTTAGCAACGTGCTGGTTATGGATAACAGTGAGGATGATTTCGATACGGAGGCCTATTGCCGCGAGCTGGGATGGTCGTATATTAAAATGCCGGGGAACAGCGGCTTTAGCCGGGCATACAACGTCGGCATTGATTACCTGAAGGGTAAGGCCGATTACGTGGTGCTGCTGGATGACGATACCGCGCTGGGCCAGACCTATATCGGTGCATTGCATTATGCGGTGGTCACGTCGCCGGAAACGCGTATTTTCCTACCGACGGTCAAAGACCGCAAGGGCATTCTGTCGCCCTGCCGCGCCCGGCGCTGGGGCGTTCATCGCACAAACGACCCGGCGAGTATTCCGCC
>JAFUPS010000236.1 GCA_017481085.1 Clostridia bacterium
AAGGGCTTGCTTCCCTATGAGATCGGGCGGCGGTATGAAAACCTGCAATACGAACGGCTGACCGCATTGGCACCGGCCGATTGTGACGGTTGCGGTGCGTGCTCGGCTATCTGTCCGGCACACCGACCGATCGCTCAAACGGTGATGCAGGCGGCCCATTCGATGGGCACCATATTTGTGGATTGGGGGGACGAAGCATGGAACCAATCATAACGCCATCCCTGCGCGTAGGACGAAGCGTCATCAGCTATTCGTTTGACGTGATACTGCTCGTCGCCTGCCTGACCATTTATTCCTACGTATTATACGGTCTGCGACCGGTCTTTCTCACGCTCATCGCCATCGGCACCGCCCTGCTGTGCGAAGCGATCGCCTGTCTGCTGGGTAAGCGTCGCCTGACCTTCGGCGATGGCACCGCGATGGTAACCGGCGGTCTGATCGCCATGATGATGTCTCCGCTCACACCGGCGTGGGTGATTATCGTTGCCACGGCGTTTGCCATCCTTATCGCCAAAATGCCGTTTGGCGGCAGTGGCCGCAACGTATTCAATCCGGCGGCGGCCGGCGTAGCGGTGGTGACGCTGTGCTTCCCCCACCGCGTGTTTATCTATCCCAACCCCGACCAAGGGCTTCGCTTGCTGTGGGATACATCTGCGGTCATTCCGCAGGCATCGGTTGCCGCTACGCTCAAAGACGGCGGTGCCTCCTTTGAAACGCCGCTGAACATGTTGTTTGGCAACACCCCGGGTGCGATCGGCACGACCGCGTTGCTGGTATTGCTAGCGGGACTGATCTATTTAGCTTGCCGCCGCACGGTCACGTTACACGCTTTTATTGCGTATATCCTTACCTGCACGGTACTGGCGTTGTTGTTCCCGCGCACGGAGGGTGATCTGCTCACCGGCGTGCTTCTGGAGCTGACCTCCGGCTTCTTGGTGTTTGGCGGTATCTTCCTGCTCAACGACCCGACCACCACACCGCACCATCCGTCCGGCCGTGTGATCTTTGGTATCGTCACCGGTGTGATGGTGATGCTGCTACGGCACTTCGGCCGGTTTGAAGACGGCGTGTGCTTTGCTATTTTGCTGGTCAACCCCCTCTCCTCCGTCATCGACCGTTGGTCGTGGCAGATGACACATTTTGTGGAAAAGAGGTGGCTGCACCGTGAATAAACCCACCGCTTCTCACAGCGGCTGGAAGCTGGGGCAGATCTTTTTGGATGCCGCTCTGCGCGATAACATCGTGCTGGCGCAAGCCATCGGCGTGTGCCCCATCATTCTGGCCGGTACTGACCTGAAAAACGGCGTCGTACTGACGGTTTGCACCCTGCTGGTGCTGTTGCCTGTCAGCTTCCTCATGTCGCTGGTCGGCAAGCACGTTCCCAACTGGTTGCATCCGGTGTTGTACACGGTAACCGCCGCTATCCTGCTGGCCGGTGCGGCGTTCGTGCTCAACAATTTTATTTCCACCTCGCTGTATGCACAGTTGCACCTGTTCATTCCGCTGATGGCGGTCAACACCATCTTCACCTACCGTGCCGGCGGATTTTCTATCGGTAACCGACCCTCGGCGGCTATTGCGGATGCGCTGGGCTCATCGTTTGGCTTTGGGCTGGTCATCTGCGTGGTCAGCGCCTTCCGCGAGCTGATGCGCGCCAACACCATTTGGGGCATTGCCGTGCCGGTGGAGATCGGTCTGCCGCAAGCAGCCGAGCCGTTTATGGCATTCATCCTGCTTGGTCTGATGGCCGCCTGCCTGCAGCAATGGGTAAAGCACCGCCACGCTGACGATGATGATCTGCCGCTTATCACCGAAGAGGAGGTGGCGGCTGATGAGTGAATTGCTACTGTATTTCTTTGCCGCCGCCGTGGTGCAAAACCTGGTGCTGGCCACCGGCTTCGGCACCTCCATGATCCTGCGCATCGTCCGTCATCCGCGCGATATTGTGTGGTTTGGCGGCTCAATGACCTATTTTTCGCTACTCACCGCGCTGTCGGGCTATCTGCTCGACTGGCTGATCAGCACCAAAACGCTGACCGGCCTTGATGAGCTGTTGCATTTCCTGCGACCGCTGCTGCTTATTGTGGTAGTATCGCTGTGGTATCTGCTGACCGTGCTCGTCTTTAAAAATGCATTTCCAAAAATCTACCACCGCATGGAGCTGTGGTTGCCGATGTCGGCGTTTAACAACGTCGTGGTAGGTGTGGCGCTGATTGCCAACCACCAATTCTCGGTCAGCCTGCTCGGTGCTGTAGGCATGTCCATTGGTGCCAGCGTCGGCTTTACGTTGCTGTCGTTACTGGTCGCAGAAGCGCGTGAACAACTGGATCACACCGATCTGCCACACGCATTCCGCGGTCTGCCGGTCCTGCTGCTGTGGCTGGGACTGATTGCTCTGGCGGTGATGGGCTTCTCCTCATCCGTGTCCTTTATTTAAAGGAGGCTCTTCTATGAAACCAAGAAAAATCCGGCGTCGGTCGGGCGGATATCGCCGGTCGTCGTTCCGGCACGAGTCGCAGGCACCCAAAATTCTGGGGTTGATCGCGCTGTTTGCCGTCATCGTGGTCGCCGGCTTCTTTGCCGGCAAGCTGTTGTTTGGCGATAACGCGCCCGACAAAGCCGATCCCGGCCAAACCTCCACCACGACCACCACGACCGGTAGCTCCTCCACCGAGGGTACTACCACGACCACCACGCAGGCGACAACGGCGAACGGCATGCCGACGATGAACTCCGTTAAGGCGTTTTATCTTCCCACCTCGGCGCTGAGTAACACCGAGACGCTCAAAACCACCCTGCAGGCCGCCAAGAAAGCCGGCTTTACCGGCGTGGTATTCGACCTGAAGGATGCCACCGGCGGCGTGTGGTTTGAAGCCACCGGCGCACACGTGGCGCAGGCCAAAAGCGTAAAGGACGGCGCGCTGACCAAGGAACAGTTGACAGCCGTGCTCACACTGTGTGAAAACGAGCAGATGCTTGCCATGCCGCGTCTGTATGCGTTCCTTGACCGTACCGCGCCCCGTGCGCTGACTTCGGCGCGCATCCACTATGCCGGTGATCCGAGCATGGGTTGGCTGGACAACAGCGCCGAAAGCGGCGGCAAGCCATGGCTCAACCCCTACTCACCGCAAGCGCACGAGTATCTCATCGGGCTGGGCACCACCCTGCGTGATTGGGGCTTCAAGGCCGTTATTTACGACGGCGTCCAATTCCCAAGCCAACTGTGGAAAGCCGGCTTTGGCGACTCGGCATACACCTCGCAGAGCAAGTTAGAGGTGTTGCAGACCTTCACCAAATCGTTGACGGCCGCTATGACCGGCTGCGAGGTAAGTATTTGCGCCACCGGACTAGGGACTATCGGTGAAAGCACCGCCGTGTACGGCGGCAATCCACTGTCGTTCGGCAGTGCCTATCTGTCGCCGGCGTTATATCCGTCGGCCCTCGGTAAATCGCTGACCGTCGGTTCGGAGACACTCACCAACCTCACCGCCGATCCGGGCAAAGCGGTTGACGCGGCGTATCGGTTGGTCAACGACCGCATCAAGCTGATGACCACCGACGCCCCCAAGCTGTTGCCGTGGCTGGAAACAGGCGCCTACTCCACCGCACAGATCCAGGCGGAAATGGACGCGCTGGGTGACGCACCGTTTGTGCTGTACAACCAAAACGGCCGGTACGATTTCACCAACCTATCCGCATAATACCACAAGACCCCCGAAGTTGAGAGCTTCAACTTCGGGGGTCTTTTTTTATACTGTATTTTCATAAAAATTTCCTTCTTCTTTTTTATAAAAAACCCTT
>JAFUPS010000025.1 GCA_017481085.1 Clostridia bacterium
CAGTGGTGGTGATCTCGCCCATCACCACGACCATACCGGTGGTGGTGGCGGTCTCACACGCTACGTGCGCGTTCGGATCCTGTGCGAGAATGGCGTCCAGCACCGCATCGGAAATCTGGTCGCATACTTTATCGGGATGACCTTCGGTCACCGATTCGGAAGTAAATAAACGTCTTGCCATTGAAAAATCCTCCTTGTTTTTCGGAGCGACGAGGGCGTCGCTCCCTACGATTTTGGCGGAGCGACGAGGGCGTCGCTCCCTACGATTTTTGCGGAGCGACGAGGGCGTCGCTCTCTACGATTTTTGCGGAGCGACGAGGAGCGTCGCTCTCTACGGTTTGGGCGATGAAAAAACGCTGTCGGCAACCGACAGCGTTTGGTTTTCAGCCACTCATCTTTCGGTGTTAACCGCAGGAATTAGCACCTTGCCGTTATAGGCAGGTTGCCGGACATCACAGGGCCTGTTCCCTCCGTCACTCTTGATAAGAAAGGTTATGAAATTGTTTGCGTATGGATTATACCACACCGCTCGACAAAATGCAAGGGGTTTTACCAAGTTTCTTTTTTCTTAACCTTGCACCTTGCAGAGCTTATATTGTTTGATGAAAACGATCAGCGATACA
This sequence comes from Clostridia bacterium, assembly GCA_017481085.1. Classification (GTDB taxonomy): domain Bacteria; phylum Bacillota; class Clostridia; order Oscillospirales; family Acutalibacteraceae; genus RGIG426. The sequence goes on from JAFUPS010000025.1 coordinate 624, forward strand.
GCAACGATTGCGAGCGAGATGACAAATCCGATGCCACTAAACCAAATGCTGAGACCAACAGTCATGCTGACCAGACCTAAAACCTGACCGGTAATGGCAAATCCTATTCCCTTTTTCTGTTCCTCTCTGATCGTTTTCAAGCTTAAAACAGAAAGAATGATCGCGGCGATATTCGGCAACAAAAGCATTCCCAAAAACGCCACCATGGCGATAACACCAAAAACCAGACTGAGAATGCTTTTTAACTCGTATTTCTGCTTGTCGACAGAATGCGATACAGGTGCTTTCGTTGTTACAGTTTTTACAGAAGAACTTTCAAGCGGCGCAACCTTAATTTCAGCTTCCGTTGCTTTGTAGCCGATCAGCGCTTTGATTTCATTGACCATCTTCTCCGCTGCAGCAAGTTTATTCTCGTATGCAGCATACCGCTGAACATTGGTCAAATAGAAATTAAAATCGTCTCTCAAAGCACAGTTTTCAAGCATAAAGGGTAAGACGACCTTCCCTTCGTTGATAGCCAGATCGACCTCGCGTGATACCCATTGCGACGCCTGTGCTTTGGACGAAAGGATAAGCACAAATACCTTCGCTTGCCTTATGGCTTGAGGAATTTCAACCGCATAGCTTGAGCCGCCGGGAATGCAGGAAGGAGCCATCCAACAAGTAATGCCGTTGCTTTCCAAAACCGACTTGACCCAACTCGCCTCTTCTATCTCCTCAGCTTTATAGCTGATAAACACATCCTTTTTGTCAACCACCATACTATTCCCTTCATTCAAGCATATTCAGAACAGGACCTACCAAGTTTCTTTTTCAAACAGAAATGCACGCACCGGCGCACCCTCTGCACCCTCGATCTTGACCGGGGCGGCGACCAGGAAATACGTGCCCGGCTTAACTGCCGACAGATCCAGATTTTCCAGCAACAGCGTGCCTTCCCCCAATAGCTGACGATGCACCGCACCGACGATCTCCGGCGGTGCAACAGACGGCAGCTCCGACCCGATTAAATCCAACTCGGACAGCACGAACGCTGCCGACGGCGTCAGCCAAGCATCGCCCTTGATGAGCAAACGGCGGTTTTTGATCCGCGGCAGCAGGTCTTCCACGTCCGCACCGAGCACCGGGCCCTGTAGCTCAACTACGCTGCATTCGCCCACCACGCGCTCCAGCGCAATGGCGGTCACGTCCTCCCCATCCGGCAGAAAATGCCGCGGGGCATCCAGATGCGTGCCGGTGTGCAGGCACATGCTGACGGAGGTGAGATTGTATGCGTCGCCAAACTCCATCTGCTGTAGCCGGTCAAGCTGCGGAGCCGGATCGCCCGGATACAGCGGCGAGGCCAACAGGCCGCGCGAAATATCGTGAATAATCATACGCTCATCTCATGGTTGCCGCCGAGCTCGGCACCGCCAACCGGACGGATGCGCAGCACACGGCAGCTTTCCGCACCGAACACGCCTTCCATGCATTCCACAAAAGCCGACAC